>CAZKMY010000008.1:0-24529 GCA_964554085.1 uncultured Pseudomonadales bacterium | reverse complement strand
AGATTTTGAGATCGGGTGCCAAAATACATGCGGGATGTGGTGTAGGTCAGATGAAGCACATTACGAGCCCGAGTCATACCCACATAGCAGAGGCGACGTTCTTCTTCCAGGTCAGCCTTGGAATCGAGGGAACGGTTGTGGGGAAAAATCCCCTCTTCCATGCCCGCCAAAATGACTTGATCAAATTCCAGTCCTTTGGATGCATGCAGCGTCATTAAGACTGCTGCATCAGCATTCGTGTCTTTGCGCGTATCCTGCTCTACTAAACTAATGTTTTCCAAAAATTCACCAAGATCTGTGAAGTTTTGAGCGACACTCTTTAACTCGGACACGTTTTCAATTCGGGCTTGGTCCTCTAAATCGTGAGGATCAAACCGAGAAAGATAAGCTGAGGTATCGATGACTTTTTCCAGAATCTTGATGGGAGGCTGGGATAAGTCAGCACTGTTTTCCAACCAATTTAGAAACACGGCAAGGCGGCGTTTACCCAACTTCTCTATCCGCGTCAAACTGACTTTGTCATTTTGATTAAAAGCGTATCGGACATAGGCAATGATGTCTTTAATTTCTTTGCGTTCATAGAATTTCATGCCCCCGACCAATACATAGGGAATGCCTTTTTCCAAGAAAACTTCTTCAAAGACGCGGGATTGGGCATTGGTGCGAAATAGCACAGCTGAGTCAGCGAGCAGGTGTCCCTCTTTTTGATAGGCCAAAATTTGTTTGGCGGCATAGCGAGCTTCATCATATTCATCTTTAGCTTCATAGAGCCGGACGGGTTCGCCACTATGGCTTTCGGTCCACAATTCTAATATGGGATGCAATTGATTTTGACGAATGACTCCATAAGCAGCATCAAGAATGTTTTGGGTGGAGCGGTAATTTTGTTCGAGGCGAATGGTAGTAAGGTTGGGGAAATCTGTTTTTAGAGATAAGAGATTATGATAATCAGCTCCTCGCCAGCTATAGATGGCCTGAGACGCATCACCCACAACACATAAGTTTTGATGATTACCTAACCAGAGTTTGGTCAAGGCATACTGAGCCTTGTTGGTATCCTGGTATTCATCAATCAAGACATGAAGAAATTGATTACCATAGTGTTCGCGGACATTGGGAAATTCACGAAACAGTTTAACGGTTTGAGTGAGTAAATCGGTGAAATCCAGGGCATGATACTCACGCAGCCGAGTTTGATACCGAGGATACACTTCAGCCACCGCGGTTTGAAAGGGACCGCGGGCAAACGAACGGTAGTCGCTGGGGCCAATCAATTCATTTTTAGCACTATCAATGGCTGCCAGAACGGAACGAGGTTTCATAAACTGCGGATCCAGATCTAATTCAGCAAACACTATTTTTATTGCATCAATTTGATCATCGGTGTCATAAATGACAAAGTCGTTACCAATCCCCAACATAGAACCGTGTTTTCGTAAAAAACGAGCACAAAGCGAGTGAAAGGTGCCGGCAAAGGGTAATTTTCTGCCAGTGAGTTTTTCAAGGCGCGTCTGCATTTCCCCCGCAGCTTTGTTGGTGAAGGTGGTGAGTAAGATTTGATCAGGACTAACCTGATGCTCCAGCATGAGGTAGGCAGCGCGGTAGGTAAGGGCTCGGGTTTTACCTGAACCCGCTCCGGCAAGGATGAGCAGTGGGGTTCCAATATGTTTTACGGCTTGTTGCTGGTCGGGATTTAGGTCGTCTAATAAATTCATAACGGTTTGAATCGTATTCCTGGTAAGATAAGGGTGAAAGAGCTGGTATATTGTAATCGATATTGGAGGAATTATGACGCTGCAATCAAAAACACTCTATTTTGTTGCTAATTGGAAGAGTAATAAGACGCTCCAAGAATCATTGGAATATGCAGATGAATTATCGCTAGCAAATTTACCTGAAACAGCGAAAGTAATTATCTGTCCTCCATTTCCCTATTTATTCCCTTTGGCGGAGAAGTTTACGGATAAACAAACACCTGTCGAGTTGGGTGTGCAAGATTTATCTCTATTCCCCTTTGGGGCGTACACGGGGGCAGTGACGGGAGGAATGGTGGTCAAGACAGCCCGCTATGCCATTGTGGGACATTCGGAACGACGAAAATATTTTCATGAAACCAACCAAGACGTAGCGAACAAAGTCAGGACTGCGCTGGAGAATGACATCACACCTATCGTGTGTGTGGATGAACCATACTTAGAATCACAATTGGCATTTTTCTCGAGTGATGAAAATAAGAAAATGATTGTTGCGTACGAACCTCTGTCCGCTATTGGTAGCGGAACACCGGATACGCCAGAGCATGCCGACCAGATTGCGGCAAAAATTCAGCAACTTTCTGAGGTGGAAATTCCCGTATTGTACGGTGGGTCAGTTACCCCTGAATCAGTGGCGTCATTTGTGGAAATGCCGCATATTGCTGGGGTATTGGTGGGTGGAGCGAGTTTGGATTCATCAAAGTGGGGTGACTTGGTACACCGTGGTAGTGGCAGTTTGGAGTAGCACAGGAAACCTTTCGGCAAAGAAATTGTCATTCACATCAAATTCATACCGCTCTTCGGGACCGACAACGACGTAGTTGATGCCATAGTGATTTAGTAATTGCTCTGCATTGGTTGAACCAGCGTACATCGATTTTATGTCCTGAACCCGACTATCGGCATCTATACCATACGTCCACATCCAGCCCAAGTACCCACAGAGAATTTGCCTGCCAGTGAGCATAGGAACCCAGTTGCGATGAGTGGTGGAGGTGAGAATAATTGATGATGATGGGGTGCGGGCTTTGATTTGTTCAGCCAGCTGGACCTCGTTTTGATTTACCAATTGAAGTCGGTACGTATTGGTGTCCAGCATATGAGCTGCATCAATTCCACCCGCGAGGGTGAGGATGATGAAGCTGACAACGGCCAATGATTTATTGAGCCACTTGCCTTGCCAGAGCAGCACCAACATGTTGGCAACGGGAATGGCGAAAATGAGATATACCCAAGTCAGAATTTTGGCGTTGTCCCAATCGTAGGGTTGAAACAAAAATAAGTTGGCGAGCAGAAACCACGTCCAAAAAGGATAGAGAATTTGACGAAGGATTTTATCTTTGGTCAGTAGGGTCCCGATGAGAGCTAAAGGTAAAAATAGTCCCCAGTTATCAACCCAAAACAAAAACCATGACATATGGTGAGGGCCCGACAACCAACCAGGGTACCAACGGAAAAATCCTGATGATGTGGTGGGGGTAACAAATTTAAGGGAAAAAAATAACCCCAACATAACTGCCGGAATACCTACATAAAGGAGATTTTTAATGGCGTTGAGATGTTTGTGACACAGCGCATAGATACCCCACCAGGCGACCGTAAGTGCCAAGACCATCGTCGTGTGGGGGTGAATGATGGGCATGAAGCCAAACAATATCCCTGACAGAATAAGACGCCTACGTGATTGGGGGAGATTAAGCAGTAATTGCCGATACCAAGTAATGAGCAAAAAGACAGCTATAGGAATGGCGAGTAAGAAAGCCCGCTGAGGAATAAGCTCACCCACAATAACGTTGAGCCAGACTAAGCCAACTGATTCCCGTTGAGTGTAGAGAATCGGAAAATAGGAAACGGTAGATGGGTGGGTAATGCCCAAGTGGTCAAGAATGAGATATTTCCAACCCAAACCTCCGCTGGTAAGAAAGAGGGTGGACGCCAAGATAGTTTTTACTTTTGAACGAGTGAATGCGTAGAAAATGTACCACAATGAAAAAGTGCAACCGATGGATAAGATGTATCCCCAGAGATTGTAGGCAAGCCATATGGGTAGCCCTATTCGAGTGATCATTCCCCCAATGAAATCTGCTGCAAACGAATACGTAAAGGGATGAAAGAGAAAGAGAGGATGCGTGGTGGGCAACAGTGATTTGAAGGCAAACGAAGCCATGTAGGATAAATGAGCGGCACCATCCCCCCAATGAGGGAGATACGCTGCATACCAACCATCCGTTCGAACTTGAATAGCTCCCGCCCAAACGACACCAAAATAAGTGACCCAAAATAGGAAAAAAAAGATAAAGGCGAGATTGGGACCTTTTCGAAACTGCCGCATACGGATACCATTGTATACGGAAGTACTGGATTTTTTATGAGATCTCTTCACTTACATCACCATCAGATTATTCTCGGCGGCATTCTGTTGTTTGCACTGTTTTTTCGTCTGTATAACCTAGCTAACCCAACCTCATATTATTTTGATGAGGTTTACCACGGAGTGACAGCCAAGGCTTATGCGGCGAATGATCCGGCTGGGTATGAATGGTGGCATGATGCGCCTGAACCAGGAACGGCCTATGAATGGCTGCACCCACCGATTGCTAAATTGTTTATGGCACTGGGGTGGAAGTTTTTGGGACAAACCGCAGCGGCGTGGAGGATCCCAGGAGCGCTGTTTGGCGTAGGAGTAATCTGGCTGATTTATCTTCTGACAGTAAAGATTATAAAGAATAAGAATGTAGGTTTATTGGCGGCATTTTTGGCAAGTCTTGATGGGCTATTACTCGCTCAATCGCGTATTGGCATGAATGATATTTATGTCACGTTTTTTATCTTACTCGCTGTGCTTTGCTATGTAATGTCGCGACAGTCAAAACATCGTGAGGGAGCCTTACTATGGTGTTCGGGTCTTTGTGCAGGATTGGCGATGAGTACAAAGTGGAGTGGTGTGTTTGTGATTGGCATGGTGGGAACATGGGAGTTATTCCTTTGGTGGATGAGAGGTAAAGCATGGCTTAAACGATTACCTGCTCTCATCCTAATCTTTGGTGTATTACCACTCATTGTGTACGTGGCAAGTTATGGGCAATGGTGGCTCCAGGGCCACACATGGTCTCAATTTGAAGAATTACACAGTCAGATTATTTGGTACCAAACTCATTTGGAAGCCACACATAACTATCAATCCAAAGCTTGGGAATGGCCATTGATGATCCGACCCGTGTGGTATTGGGTGACGTATGGGGATAATGACACAGTGGTTAATCTGTATAACCTAGCAAATCCACTACTGGGTTGGTTTGGATTAACCGCGATGATTGGACTTATATTTCATTCGTGGTGCAATAAAAAAACACAGCAGCTAACCGTAGTTTCGGTGCTGGTGATCGCGTATGCCTGGTCATGGATGCCTTGGTTATTATCCCCAAGAATTATGTTTTTCTATCATTACACACCGGCAATTCCCTTCCTGTGTATTGCTCTTGCATGGGAGTTGTGGCAGTGGTGGCAAATGAAAGGGTGGGGACGGTATGGTGTAATTGCGGTTCTATGTGCAGTTTTTGTTACGTTTTTTTGGTTGTTACCCATGTGGGTGGGGATTCCACTTAAAGAAGATCAGTGGAAATGGCTCTTCTGGCTCCCAACGTGGAAGTAGTTGTTGATTCTGTGTTACGCTTAGTCGATGAAACGTATTCGCACTGTTTTATTGATCTTTTTTGTTTTATTACTCCTCATTTTTACTGAAATACAAACAAGTTTTCTTCCTTATAAAATTGATGGTGATGTGAGAGTGAATAATTATGCTTGCATGATTTTTAAGGATGGGAATAAAAATTATTTTATCGGGAAAATATTTGTTCGTTTTAAAAATGGAACTACTACTCAACAGGTGGATAAGTCGATTAAAAATAGTAATACCTTAATTGACCAACGTTTAACGTTAGCTAAAGATCATGTTGTTATTCATGTTCCTTATGGTTTGGAGCAGATTTACGCGTATATATTCTCAAAAAATCGAAGTGTTGAATCTGTTAAATTGAGTGGATGTAATAATAACGGCATTCAATTTTGAAGGTTGTTGAGTTTGATTAGTGAAATTCAATTCATTGTTTGCGGAGGATGAGGGAGCCGAAGGCGAGGGTGGCGAGACCTACAATCAAGAAGAAATAGGTGGGGGTGGTGGAGCCAGCCACAACGTTGGCTGATTCCGTAGCGACGACGCTGCGTGGAGTTGGAGAAGGTTTGGGGGTGGGAGTAGTTGAGGCAGATGGACTGGCGGAATATTGTAAATCAACCGCTTGAACCGTTAAATCCGCAACTACGAAATCACGACTGGTTTGATGAAGGATACCCTCAGCATCGGTATATGATACTGTCACGGTATGAGTTCCTGGTTCAAGATCTGCGGGAGGAGTCCAATCCCACGCACCTGATTCGCTCACCTGAATCTGGTCGGAGACTACTGTGGAAGAATGAACCGTAATTGTCAAAACGGCATCTGCGGGAGCTTTACCACCAACCTCAGGTTTCGAGGTATCCACTACTGCTCCGTCTTTAGGGATGGACGTGATAGTGATAGATTTATCTTCAGTCACTACCAACGATTGAAGCGATAATTTATTTTCAGGTTGTGGGGTTGGCTCTAGATTCGGTGAAGCTACTGGGTCGGTGGTGGGAGTCGCCTGCGCCTGCGGTTCCGGCGAGCCAAGGGCAGTTGTGGGGGTAGGAGATGTATTGGCGGAGAAGTCGGTAGTTTGACCAATCGTAATAGTGGGCACCGGTTGATCATTAGCCGTATTCGTCGTAACTTTGGTTAATTCACCCGTAGCGGGCTGAACCGCAATCTCAATTTTTGTTGTTGCTGCATCGTAGGTAGCATAGGCACTGAGATCAAGGGTTCTGGCAGTGGATAGATTCGCTGCCCAGTTACCATTTTGCTTGACTAAAGCAGATACAGGAGTGGCATTATCTAATGACAAATAAACAATCGCCCCCTCAGCTGGGGTGTCTGCAGCAGTATTAACTGTTCCATAGGCTGTATCAGCGGGAGGAGGAGTTCCTAGCGTGAGTGGTGTGGTAATAGAAAATGGCTGGCCATTGTTGTCATATAACTGATTTTTTTGACTTCCCAGTTTGAAGTAGTATGTTGCTCCTGGCTTCAAATCTTGAATAGAGATGTAGTGGGTGCGGTATTCATTACTTGAACCCGCAAGCTGATCCCGGTCATCGGTAGTGGTCGTACTTAAACTGGAGGCAGTTTCGCCCCATTTGACGAAACCTATCGTGGGATCTTGAGTAATCCAAGACACCACAAAACCATTCTCACTTACATTGGTAATTTTGACTTTTTGTGGAGCATATTCTGGGGCAGCACGAGGAAGAAAGTTTGTACCCTGGTTAATAAAGACAACACCACTAACTGCCCCAATAACAAGGAGCAATAAACCAATGATGGTAGGTATGCGTTTTTTTAACATGGCAGGCCAAGTAGCCGAAACGTTATTGGTATCGGGGACATTAGAATCATGGTACCATCTCGGTTGAACTACTCGCTACCGGTAAAGTACTTGAGGATGCGATTGGAATGAGTTCTTTCCGATTATTGAACGGATCTATGATTGTATGTGTTGTTTGATTATTCTGCCGAGATATTGATATTATCTGAAATTCTTTTGGCGCGGAACTACGAGTACTTTTAAATTCTGAAAGTGCGGATGTATCCAAATTGGGATTAATTGGTTTAATTATTTTCTGGATGGTAATGTCAATGGTATTTTTTGAGAATGATTGATATACAGAAAAACCTATCCAAGATAGCGCCGTTATGAGAGTGATCACACTTAGGTAAAGAATATTAATTTTAAGCTTTCCTATGGCTTGATTATTTTGTAGAAGTTGCATTTGCTTCAGCTCCTTCTTTTGGTACAAAATACGCGCGACAATTTATAGAAACCTGGACGTCCCCCTCACCCCCCTTAGAAGCATTCCTATCTACAATTGATAGGTTGATTGCATCAACACTAATAAGTCGTGGTGATTGTTGAAGAGCTAGAATAAATTTTTTTGCCAACGGATAAGGTGTTTCAATGTTAACAGTGAAAGCGATCTCGCCAATCGAGTCATTCATTTCCTCGGTAGGATACGTTAAATCTGCAATTCGAATATTCCCCAATGGTATTTCTAACTGTCCAGCTATAGACTCCATGTCACGAGTCAAGCTCTGCGTGTCGTAGCTGTATGGTATGGCAGCATCAATAATCGATATGTCGGGCCCGATTTGATTGTATTGTTGTTGAGCAGTGATAAGACTTGCTGATTTTTGCTGGGCTGCAGCAAGTACCTGTTTTTGGTCTTTAATGGTTTTTAGTAGTTCAGCTATTGTTTGAAGCGTAGGACGAATAGCAAAAATGGCAAAAAAGATAATTGTTCCAAGTGTAAAGAGCAGGGCTGTCGACACTTCAACTACGGGCTTTTTATAAAAAACTTGTAGCCTGGTGTAATAATGCCTGTATCGATTTTGTTCTGTTTTATAGTTGAAGGAAGGCAATGTAGGCATAACTATATTCCGCTATCTTCTGCTTCCGAATCAATTTTTGAGGCCGGTTTTTGAATAATCGTGGTTTTTTGGTCGACATTAATGTCGAAATCAATTGTCCCTGTTTGGCTATTTAACTTAACTTTTCCAAGAGACACGTCTGCCTGTGGATTTGCCTGTACCACCTGGTCAACAGTCGCTTTCATCCCCTGAGCAGACATTGCTGATGCGGACATAAACCACCGCAGCGGTTGAATATTTAGTTGAGTTAATTTTACATCGATGGGAAGATTTTTCTCGATAAAATCTAAAGATGAGGAAATTTGATGATTTTTTCCCTCTTTTTTTATAAAATTTATTTTTGCTTGTGTTGCCACAAATTCGGCCTCAGTATTTCCGTAAGATTTAATAAGTGTTTTTTGCGCTTCTATCGCTTCATTCACATCGGTTAGATCCCGATCCAACTTAAAGCGGGAGAGGAAAGAGAGAATAACAACAAGTTCTGTAAGAATAACGATGTACCGACCAATGGATAGCGACCAAACTAAAAACTTCCCCACCACACTACTCATGAATGGGTCTTGAGGAATTAAATTTATCTTAATTTTTGGTAATGGATTGGGCAGTTTGGGCATGTAAACTCATAAACATCATTTCTTGTGAATGATGTTGTATGGTTTTATTCTACCTTGTCAGAACAGAAATTCTCAAGAAGATTATTTTTGAGCTTTTTTGACTGTTTTAGCTGTTTTAGAAGCTTTTTTCTTGGCTGCAACAGCTTTTTTTGAAGCTTTTTTTACAACTGGTTTTACGGCAGCTTCTGGCGCAGCAGCGTTTTTTGCGGCTCGAGATTTAAGTCGGGCTGCTTTATTCTTATGGATGATGTGGCGTTTAACAGCACGATCGAGTGTGGAAAAAAGTGTTGACAATGTCAGCGCGTCATTTTTAACCGCAGCATTCTTAATAGTTGAACGAACTTTAGCCCGAACTACTCGGTTTCGTGTAGTGCGAGTTTTGGTTTGACGTAAAGCTTTTTTAGCGTTTGCGATAATAGGCATGTTTGGTTAATTCTTTCTCTTATATAGATACAGTTTGTGATTGTATCATACCTCTGAAGATACTTAAATTGGTCATTTTTGATTTTTTTTCATTGCCCATTGCAGGTATGGCGTTGAGATTTTAAGATAATGCCACATGGTTCGATCACTTTTTTCCACCGGTCAACGCATATTAGATAAACAGTCATCAAGCATTCTCTCGGCTGCAACGGTTATTACTGGAGCCAGCATGTTGTCAGCGGTGATGGGTTTACTCAGAAACCGTCTGTTGGTTGCTCGATTTTTCCAAACACCCTTGTTGCGAGAACAGTTAGATGCGTATTGGGTGGCTTTCCGTATTCCTGAGCTTGTATTTCAATTGCTGGTAGTTGGCGCAATGTCCGCTGCATTTATTCCGATTTACAACAAATATCGCGAGAAAAATGAGGCGGATGCAAATCAGATGGCTGTCTCGTTGATGAATATTGTTGTACTCGTGTTTCTAGTGTTGTCGGCAATCATCTTCATTTGGGCAGAGCCGTTTAATCGCCTTATTACATCTGCCCCTTTTTCTGAATCTCAAGTTCAACTTGCGGCACAGTTGACCCGAGTTATGCTGCTCGCGCAGCTCTTTTTTGCCATGAGTAATTTTATGACCGGAGTGATTCAGGCTAATCACCGGTTTTTATTACCCGCTTTATCACCTTTGGCCTACAATTTAGGAATTATTGTGGGAACGGTGGTACTGACGCCGTTTTTGGGGATTTTTGGTCCTGCAATCGGAGTTGTTATTGGCGCTTTTTTGCATTTGGTAATTCAATGGCCACTTGCACATCGATTAGGATTTCATATTGGACCATTGTTTCATTGGAAACATCCGGGAGTGAGAGAGGTGGGACGATTGATGGTTCCTCGGGCAATGGCAATTTCCGTGGATCAGATTGAATTGATGGCATCCGTCTTTTTTGCCACGGCTTTGTCAGCAGGAAGTTTGACAATCTTGAACTTAGCTCAACAGTTAATGAATGCTCCGTTGCGCGTTTTTTCTGTTCCCATTGGACAAGCATCGCTCCCCTTTTTAAGTCGTGAAGCATCCAAGGGAGACTACCGGTCATTTCGAGTAACGTTAACGCAAGCCATGAATCAAGTACTCTTCTTAGCTTTTCCTGCCAGTGCACTTTTAATTGTTCTTCGGGTTCCTTTGGTCCGGTTGGCTTATGGGGCGGCAGGGTTTCCATGGTCAGCCACATTGGCAACTGGTCGGTTGGTGGCAGTCATGACTTTGGCCGTATTTGCCTATGCCGGACTCCACGTCCTGGTACGAGCCTATTACGCACTTCAAGATACCCGTACGCCATTTATTGCAGCTGCTGTCAGTGTGGTTGGAACTGTGGGATTGATGGCATGGTTTGTCCAGGGACTTCATTGGGGAGTAATGGGTATCGGATATGCGCTCACTTTATCCAATGTGTTGGAAACATTAGTTCTGTTAGTTATCATCATGAAACGATATCAAGCTATCGATGGAGCTCTTTTGTGGGCATCGCAGTGGAAAACCATTATTGCGGCAGCAACAATGGGAATGTTGTTGTGGTTACCAATGCGGTTGTTGGATACCTGGGTCTTTGATACAACTCGGACACTCCCGCTTATCGCGCTAACTTTTGTGGTAGCACTCATAGGTATGAGTGGGTTTTTGTTATTAGCTCAATTATTTAAGATTCCTGAATTACAAGCCTATACCGCACTGTTGTCTAAATTCACCCTTCGATTTGGAACTCAGTCGGCAGTCCGTGAAGTGATTGAGACAACACCTCAGACTGATGAGCTGAAGCCGTGGTAAGATAACGGTCGAGTATGGACAGTGCGCATATACGAAATTTCTCCATTGTGGCTCACATCGATCATGGGAAAACGACCCTGACCGATCGGTTGTTGTTGCGGACAAAAACGATTGACGAACGAGTATTTACTGAACGAATGATGGATTCTAATCCCATTGAACAAGAACGGGGTATCACCATTAAAATGGCCCCAGTCCGCATGCTGTATGAGGCAAAAAACGGAGAAACATATCAACTCAACTTGATTGATACTCCGGGACATGTCGACTTTTCCTATGAAGTGTCCCGGTCACTCGCAGCGGTGGAGGGTGTATTGCTTGTTGTGGATGTGACTCAAGGAGTACAAGCTCAAACGTTGGCTCACTTTCAAAAAGCTAAAGAGCAAGGGTTAACCATTCTTCCTGTTCTCAACAAGGTAGACTTGATCGGCGGTGATCCTGATGGAGTGATGCTGGAGATGATGGAGATGCTTGGATTTCATGAAGATGAATTTGTACGGGTATCGGCCAAAACCGGTTTGGGAGTCGATGATTTGTTTGAGCGGATTATTTCAGTATTACCGCCCCCCACGGGAACTGCAAAGGCTCCACTTAAAGCCATGGTGTTTAATTCATTGTTCGACACTCATAAGGGGGTCATTGTTCATGTTCGGGTCATCGATGGAGAAATCACATCGCGAATACCGCATAAGTTTATGGCATCGGGCGTGTTATTTGAGAGCCAGGAAGTGGGTATTTTTTCGCCTCAAATGAAACCTATTGCATCGCTGTCGGCGGGAGAGGTGGGTTACATTGCTACGGGATTGAAAAGTATTCGTGAAGCGCAAGTGGGTGACACAGTAACCACTGTGACTGAGCCAACCATAACGCCGATGGCTGGGTATCAGCCGCCTCAATTGATGGTTTATATGGATTTTTACCCCCTAGATGGAGATGATTTTGAACCACTCAAAGAATCTTTGGATAAATTAATGATGAATGATTCGGCACTGCAGTATTCAGCCACCCATTCATTTGCCTTGGGGAATGGAGTTCGGGTAGGTTTTTTGGGAATTCTCCATGCAGAAATCGTTCAAGAACGGTTGGAGCGGGAATTTGATTTGGACTTGATTGGAACCACACCTTCCGTGTCGTATGAAATTGAATTAAGCGACGGAACCATGAAAGTAATTCACAACCCCATGGAATTACCTGACCCTACACAAATTAAGACTATTTTTGAACCAATGATTACCGCCATGATTTATACGCCTCGAACGTATTTGGGACCGGTAATGCAATTGTTGGAAAATCATCGCGCGGTTCAGCAAGCAATGGATTTTTATGGTGACCGAGTAAAGCTAACATACCTGATGCCACTGGCGGAACTCATTGTTAGTTTTATTGATGAGTTGAAATCAGCTACTCAAGGATTCGCCAGTCTTCAGTATGAACTAACTGGGTCACAACCGGTCGATGCTGTAAAGTTAACGATTATGGTTAATCACGAGACTATTGAAGCACTCTCTTATATCGTGGTGAAAGATCAAGCAGAGCGGATTGGCCGTGAGGTAGTGTCCCGACTCAAGGAAGTCATTCCCCGACAATTGTTTGAGATTCCCCTTCAAGCGGCCATTGGTGGCAAGATTGTGGCCCGGGAAACAGTAAAGGCATTTCGTAAGGACGTGACGGCAAAATTGTATGGAGGGGATATTACTCGACGGATGAAACTTCTGGATAAACAGAAAAAAGGCAAGATGAGACGGAAACAGTTTGGAAATGTGGAAATTCCCCAAGAGGCCTTCTTTGCCATCATGAAGAAAAAGTAATAATTATTGCCTCGTAATTTCTAGAAGAACTACATTGTTGGGAGGCAATGGTATTGTGGTGGAGTGCGTGTTTTCAACAATATTGATTGTTTGCGTTGTTTTAGCGCGACCAAGGAAGGTTGTGGTAACTTGATAGGATCCTGGTTGTACCCCCTGCAAAGTAAGCGGCACTTCTTCGGAATGATTTCCAGCTTGGTCGTAGTTTGTAATGAGAACTTGGATTGTTTTATCCTTTTTGGCTGCAATTGCGCGAACCCATGAACCATTTCCCATGACTGGAAGTTTTTGTGGCCCAAGTTGATTAAGCATTTTGATGACTTGGGCACGCGGTTTGGGTTTGTTACCGAACTCAGAATGAGTAAATATTCCCCATCTTCCCCAATTCTCTTTACCTTCAGGACTTTTGCCATCTTCTATCTCAAAGATGAACGCTTTATCGACGATGGGCATCATGTAGGTTAAACCTGATACTAGGTGAGCAGCTGAAGCATTCGTATCATATCGACCATCATTTTCAGAGTTTATTCCCCACTCGGAAATAATCATTTCAATATTCTTGGCCTTATCTTGAAAAGGTTGCATATATTCACGCATCTCATCGATGTCCTTTCGAAAGTCTTCTGGATTTGAGGTGTAATGATGCCAAGAATAAAAATCCATTCGGATGTCTTGGGATGTGACAAGCTTCATCAATGCGGTGACCCAGTTGCTATATAGTGCTGTTGTCGCAGGTCCACCAAAATGAAAGGGTTGAGTGTTGATTGCGTCCCGCGCAGCATTAGCTGCTGTTATGTAGAGTGTTAAATAGTTTTTATCGCCGTATGTCTTCCACTGACCAAACAAGTCAGGTTCATTCCATACTTCATAATAAACATCTCTTACATTTAATCCTGACCGTCCACTCACATGTTCGATGGTGGCTTTTACTACCAAATAGTAATCATCCCAGTTTGTCGGTGGCCCGGTAATATCACCGTTGAGAGCAGTAGGCATATACGAGAGTGAAAGGAATGGGAGCGCATTAACTGAACGTATTTCAGAAATAATTGTGTCGAGTTTGGAAAAATCGTATTGGAATTTTCCATCAGATCCACGAGATACATTGATGTAAAAATCGTAGAGGTGGTCGATGCGGATATGGCGGGGAGATAGTTGTTTTATTTCCCCCGCGATGGGTTTTAAGCTAAATGAGGCTGATTCGCCACCTTGACCTAGATTTTGCCAAGGCTTTGTTGGGAAGGGGGCGGTTGCCGTCACATCAATTACAAGGTTTGCGGGTCGCCCGGAAGCCCGGGAAAAAAAATCACGAATTTGAGCAATTTGGCTCGCACCAATAACACTTATCATTGCGAGAATACCAATAATAGCGGCTCTAATAATGATTTTTTGACGGAAGTGTTTTCGTTTGGCGGACATATATACGTATTTACTTTAGCAAAAATGGTAAACCACTGCTTGACATGTTTTAGCAGTCTTGGTAATTTATTGCTAAGCGATCAAATTAAGAGGGCAGTAATATGACCGACTTGACAGATAGACAGGTACAAATCTTGCGGGCAGTGGTGGAAGAATACACGCAAACCGCCGAGGCAGTTGGCTCAGAAACCTTGGATAAAAAATACAATCTAGGGGTATCTCCGGCTACTATCCGAAATGAGATGGCGTATTTGGTGGATTTAGGTTATCTCAAACAGCCCCACACCTCAGCTGGCCGCGTCCCTACTCCTGCAGCAGTAAAACTGTACATCAAAGAAATGATGAAGGAACGGTCCCTCACTGTGGCTGAAGAAGTGTCTGCTAAGGAACGCGTGTGGGAAAAACGAACCGAATTGGGCGAAGCATTACGGGCAACTACGCAAGAATTGGCCCGACGAACCGGTAGTATTGGTATTGCCTTAACTGATGATATGCATGTCTATCATGCAGGATATGCTCATATCCTGGATCTGCCAGAATTTTTTGACATTGATGTTACCCGAACTGTATTGACCATGTTGGATGAAACAACGCAGTTGTTGGATATATTACGTCGAGCTCACGGCGATGGAGATATTCACATTCTTTTGGGCGATGATTTTGGCAATACACTGATGGAGCCTGTAGGAATGGTATACACAGATTTTCAAACCCCCTATCACAAGGGTTCCATTGGAGTGATTGGTTCTTCTCGTCTTGATTTTGCTTATGTTGTGCCACTTGTCCGGCATTTTGGCCAATTAATTGGCGAATTATCCGTCTAATTTTGTCGGCAAGTGAGCTTGATATTTTTGAAAATAAGGGAGCTTTTAGATGGTTAAAATAACACATAAACAGCACCTCACTGACATTGAGAAACTAAAAACTCAGATGGCAGATATGGAGGTGAATTGGAAACGAGCTTTGGCGGATTATCAAAATCTAGAGAAACGAACCAGAGAGCAGCAAACACTCATGGCACAGTTAGCTTCACTTTCATTGATAGAGCGATTACTGCCAGTGTTGGACCATTTAGATTTGGCAGCCAAACATTTGAATGATCCAGGCTTGTCGATGGTGAAGAAACAATTCGAGACGGTTTTGGAAGAAGAGGGAGTGCAACGGATTTTGGCTGAAAACCATCAATTTGATCCCGTCACGATGGAGTGTGTAGAACAAGTGATTGGTGAAAAAGATGCGGTGATGGAAGTGGTCACCGATGGATATCGTATTAGCAACCGAATAATTAGACCTGCTCGAGTCAAAGTAGGTAAAGGAAAATAAGGAGGACAGTATGTCAAAAATAATTGGCATAGATCTTGGAACAACGAACAGCGCTGTCGCTGTTATGGAAGGTGGTCAACCAAAAGTTATCACCACTGCGGAAGGACGGAATGTAATTCCTTCTATTGTAGAACCCGTAAAAAATTTAGTCGGTGATGTGGCCAAACGGCAAATGATTCTCAACGCCAAAAACACCGTTTATTCGGTAAAACGGCTCATGGGACGACGGATTGACGATAAACAAGTTGAGTTGACGAAGAAACATGTTCCCTATGAGATTGTTGCGGGTAAAGATGATACCGCTTCGGTAAAAATTGAAGGGAAAGCATATACTCCCCAAGAAATCTCCGCAAAAATTCTGCAAAAAGCCAAGGTAGATGCAGAAAGTTATTTGGGCGAACCTGTCACTCGGGCGGTGATTACTGTTCCGGCATATTTTGATGACTCTCAACGTCAGGCTACCAAACAAGCAGGTGAAATCGCCGGTCTGACCGTGGAGCGGATCATTAATGAGCCGACCGCTGCGGCTCTAGCGTATGGTTTGGACAAAAAAGGCAGTAAAACCATCGCGGTGTATGACTTAGGTGGTGGCACTTTTGATATTTCCATTTTGGAAATTGGTGAAGGTGTGTTTGAAGTTAAATCCACCAATGGTGACACGTTCCTTGGAGGTGATGATTTTGATGCCAAGATCATCAACTGGATCGTCGCAGAATTTAAGAAAGAAAGTGGTGTAGATTTATCTGCCGACAAGCAAGCCTTACAACGGATTCGTGATGCGGCCGAAAAAGCCAAGATTGAGTTGTCATCCAGTGCAGAAACAGAAATTAATCAGCCATTCATCAGTATGAGTGAGAGTCAGCCACTTCATCTCACTATGAAGTTAACCCGAGCCAAGCTGGAAGAGCTGGTGGATGATTTGATTCAAAAAACCATTGATCCAGTTAAAGCAGCCTTAAAAGATGCAAAGGTTGATGTCTCCAAAATTGATGAGGTCGTTTTGGTGGGAGGGATGACCCGCATGCCCAAGGTTCAACAAGTGGTTAATGACTTCTTCGGCAAAGAGCCTCACAAGGGAGTAAATCCTGATGAAGTGGTGGCTGTGGGAGCTGCAATTCAGGGTGGTGTCCTCATGGGAGATGTCAAAGATATCCTTCTCTTGGATGTGACGCCCCTTACCTTGGGTGTAGAAACTATGGGCGGTATCCGTACCCCCGTTATTGAACGCAACACCACGGTACCAACTAGTAAATCCCAAGTCTTTTCGACTGCTGCAGATAATCAACCCCAAGTAGAGATTCATATCCTCCAAGGTGAACGCGAAATGGCGAATGATAATAAATCATTGGGCCGATTTGTGTTGGACGGGATTGCTCCAGCACCTCGTGGAGTGCCGCAAATTGAGGTTACCTTTGATATTGACGCCAATGGCATTTTGAAAGTGTCTGCCAATGATAAGGGAACAGGCAAAACTCAGCATATTACTATTAAGAATGCTACCAACCTTTCCGATGAAGAAGTGGAAAAGATGAAGGCAGAAGCCGAGAAGCATGCTGAAGATGATAAAAAGAAGAAGGAATTGGCAGAAGCACATAACCGGGCACAACAAACCGTGTTTGAGTTGGAAAAACAACTCAAAGAACATGGCGATAAATTACCTGAAGAAGATAAGAAAAATATCGAAGAACAGGTAAAGAAATTGAAGGAATTGGCAGATAAGGAAGATACCGGTGCCGAAACCTTAAACAAAGCCATGGAAACTACTATGACTGCGGCTCAAAAGCTGGGTGAAGTGGTTTATAAGCAAGAACAAGAGAAGGCAGCTGCAGGTGCATCTACTCAACCTGAAACGAAAGAAGAAAAACCTGCTTCTGATAAGAAAGACGCGGTTGAGGGCGAGGTAGTTGAATAAATGGTCACCAATCGCGACTACTACGAAATCTTAGGGGTGGATAAAAAGGCTACGGATGCTGAGCTGAAAGCGGCATACCGGAAGAAAGCCTTGGAATTTCACCCTGATCGAAATAAGAGTAGTGATGCAGAACAGAAATTTAAGGAAGTTAATGAAGCGTACGAGATCTTAAAAGACAGTCAAAAGCGGCAAGCCTATGATCAATTTGGGCATGCCGCTTTTGATCCCCGCTCTGGTTTTGGTGGTACACCAGGGGGTGGATTTAATCAGACTGGACCATTTTCATGGAGTTATTCGTCTGGTGGAGGGAATCCATTTGCTGATTTTGGTGGTGATTTCTCTGATCCGTTTGAGATTTTTGACTCCATATTTGGAGGTGCTTCACCATTCCGTCGTGGACCCGCAAAACCTCATTATTCGCTAAAAGTAGCATTTATGGAGGCGGTGAAGGGAGTGGAGAAAACCATTGTTCATCAAGGAAAAGAGTATACGATCAAGATCCCTGCGGGGGCAAATGATGGGACTCGGATAAAATATCCTGATTTTGATATTTCGATTGATGTGAAACCGGATTCGGTGTTTAAGCGGGATGGCTATGATTTATTTGTGGATCAGACAATTCCTTTTACACTGGCGGCTTTGGGTGGAGAGATTGAAGTCCCAACAGTAGATGGAAGCGTAAAACTTAAAGTTCGATCAGGGACCCAGCCGGGGACTATGGTACGGCTGAAGGGAAAAGGCGTGTCAGCATTGCGGGGTGGCGGTCGAGGAGATGAATATGTCCGTTTGATTGTTACTGTACCCACAAGTCTCAATCGTCAACAAAAGGATTTGCTCCATAAACTACAGATGTCGCTCTAATCATAACGTTGGTAAGATACATATATGATTTACCGAGAACCCAGAGATGATGAACAAAAACTCTACGAGTTGCTACCTCAACATCCGCTACAAAGTTGGGCATGGGGAGATTTTCGAGAGCAGACGGGCGTAGTTACAAAACGGTTGATTGGTTTTGAAGGTAATGAGGCTGTCAGCCAACTCCAGGTGACCTTTCATCGAATCCCTCACCTTCCTTATACCATTGGATATTATCCAAAGGGGGTATGGCCAGACGATTTGCAATTGGCTGCTCTCAAAGATATGGGTGAACGGGAGCAAGCACTGTTTATCAAAATGGAGCCCGATGTTTCTTCTCCCCCCGCAAATCAAGCGGATATTGATGGATTACGACATGTTTTATTGGCTCATGGGTGTCAGGTGGGGCGACCTTTATTTACCGCACATTCGTTTTTGATTGATTTACATCAATCTGAGGAAGAATTGTTGGCAAAGATGAAGTCGAAGACCCGTTATAACATTCATGTGGCCGAGAAACATGGAGTGCAGGTGGTAGAAGATAATTCAGATGAGGCTTTTGAGCACTATCTTCGATTAATGAAAGAAACGACTACCCGCCAACAGTTTTATGCTCATTCCGAATCGTATCACCGGAAAATGTGGCAAAACCTCCGAAAGGCTGGAATTGCTCGGTTACTGACTGCGTCGTATCAGGGAGAGGTGATTACGACCTGGATATTGTTTCATTACAAAAATCGATTATTTTATCCCTATGGGGCTTCATCCCGATCTCACCGAGATGTGATGGCGAATAATTTGGTAATGTGGAAAGCCATACAACTGGGAAAACAATTGGGTTGTACATCGTTTGATTTGTGGGGTGCGCTTGGACCAAATCCTGACCAGAAAGATCCTTGGTTTGGTTTTCATACCTTCAAATCCGGCTACGGAGGAGTCCTCGCGGCGTTTGTAGGATCGTATGATTTAGTCATTTATCCTCAGCTCTATACGTTGTACAAAATGGCTGATGTGTGGCGATGGCGCTTTTTAAAATTGCGTTCTAAATTGCCATTTTGATCATGAATTTTCACCAAACCTCTGAACATGCTACGTTTCTTACATCGATTGGCTGGGTAACTGAAAAGCGGGTTTGCAATAATACCCCTGTGTGGATATTTATCCGAAAATTACCTAGTTTACCGTTATCGCTTATGAAGCTTCAGCGGATTCGTCTTAATGATATTGATTGGGAATGGGTAGAAAAACTTCAACAAAAGTATCATGTGTATGAAACAGATATTGAACTGGAAGGATTGTTTTCCACTCCACCTTCCCAAGTTACTGCGTTAGTTGAGCACGGTTTTCGACCTGGAACCGATTACATGCTGACGACAAAGACGAGAGTCGTGGATATCCGTCAGGGTGACGAGCAATTGTTGTCTGCCATGAAACCAAAAACCCGCTACAACATTCATCTTGCAGAACGGAAGTTGGCATCCCAAATTTGGGGTGCACATGAAGTGTGTTCGTCGATGAAGTTATTTGATGCGTATTTCACACTTTTAAAACAAAATGCTCGACGAATTGGCATGCTACTCCTCCCAAAGGATTGGATTTATAAACAACTTCAGTCGTTTGGGGCCCGTGGTTTTGTAATTGGAGTGACTCAAAAAGATTCGTCTGAGTTGGTAGCCGCATCACTCTTTTTTACCAGTGACACGACTTGCTCATATAGCCACAACGGATCAACGGAAGAGGGTAGAAAGTTGATGGCGCCTAGTTTGGTAATTTGGGAAGGAATGAAAGAAGGGAAGCGACGAGGATTGCAGGATTTTGATTTTGATGGGGTTTATGATGAGCGCTATCCCCAGCGACAAAAACGATTTCAGGGATTTGGGCGGTTTAAGGCGGGATTTGGTGGAAAAGAAGGTTACTTTGCTCCCATGTACAAACAATTCCGCTGGCCGTGGTGAGATTTTTCGCGTCCTTATATTTACGTATTCTTTCTGATACGCTTAATGAATGAAGAGATTCATTTTCCCTTTACAAGTTGTTGATTTTATTCTTGTCCACATTTGTATGATCGTGGCTACTTTCTCAATGTTTGCGTTTAGTGATCTCGAATCTAAAGCGCCGATGGGATTATTTGATTCACTCAATCTTTTTGTTTGGGTGACAATACCAATTGTAGTTAATGTATCCTTAATACTTTCAATTTTATCTAAACCAGAGAAATTTAAGCAGGTATTTTATTTAAGTCTATTTCCTGTTCTATATACGTTGTTTTTTGCGACGATAAATCTATTTGGGTTTATTTTTAGATATAGGTAATTTGAGATTATGAAAAAGATTATTTTAGCAATACTTTTCTTCAACCTTACTCTCTCTATTTTTCTTTTTATTTCTTACCTGACTCACGTTATGCGTTCAGCAACAAACAACAACCAAGAGATTTTACCGGAACCAACTCCTTTTGTTGAAATGAAGGTGGAGGATCAGAAAAAAGAAACTGAAGGATGCAAAATTGTTGATGAATGTGTTGATGGGTTTGATCCAAAAACTGGAAAGAGAATTGGTAGTTGTTACAAAGTCAGAGTGTGTAATGATGGCAAACGAGAAATTCTAAAGCCCTAAATATTAGTATAAAAAGGAAAACATATGATTACACCAGATTTAATCCATTTTGTAAGTCAAGCGAGGCAGTCGGGAAAGTCAGATAGCGAAATAACATTCGCGTTACAGAAAAATGGGTGGGCAACAGATGATATCGCGCAAGCATTAACTCCCCAACCCGCCACTTTTTCCGCTGTCCCTACTCCATCGCTTAATTTCCAGGGGATAGGAATACGCTTACTAGCTCAAGCAATTGACTTTATAGTCTGGTTTATTATATTTGGTTATCTTATCGCCTTAATTTTCGGTCAAACAACCCAAGGTGGATTCATGCTGAGTGGTTTTCCTGCGTTACTGGATATTTTACTTGCTTTTGCCTACTTTATTATTTTAGAAAGCCTGGCTGGAGCAACTGTTGGGAAGATGGTAATTAAGCTAATGGTTGTAAACGAAGATGGCTCAAAAGCATCTATGAAGGCGATTATTATAAGAAATCTGATGCGAATCGTTGATTTTCTACCATTCGGTTATATTGTAGGGATGATTTCAATGGGAAAGTCATCATGCAAACAACGAGTTGGGGACAAAATCGCCCACACGGTGGTCGTTAAACGAATTGATTAACTCAATTGTTGATTGTGGAACTGTTTATATGAAGATACACTTAAATAATGATTGATGAAAACCTGCCCGTAAATCAACCTCCTCTGTCCCTTTCCGACACTCAAATACCTCTTTCGCCTGAGCCAGTCGGGGCCAGTTCTATTCCCGAACCAACTCTTCCGCCGGTCGTTTCTACTGTTTCTTCACCAACAATAATGGCTACACCTATCCCACCAACACCCGTTCCTCCTCCTGTATCTACACCCTCTCCCTCGTTTGCTCCAACTCAAACTACTTCAGCCTCATCTATTTCTGAAAAATGGATATGGATTGTTGTGGGTGTGGTCGGATTAATCACACTTAGTGTCGTGGCTTTTTTTGCAATCAAACTCTTGGCGATTAAACCATCTTCTCAATCATTGTCTGAAAATATTGATTATTCCAGCGACTCTACAAACAATCCTAGTACTTCCTCATCCTACAATGAGATTGTCATTCCAACTCCTACCCCCCTACCGGTAACTATCGCTCCTCCCGGAACCCCAGAATGGAGGTTGGAACATTTCCGGACTCGTAGGGCAACAGTTCAAGAAGCTCAGGAGCTTAACAAAACTGTTGGTCCAATAACGGGGGAAATACAAATATCTCCAACTCTTACATTTGTTCATGATGAGGTTTATAAGGGAATTCCGATTCGATGGACAAGTGGTCAGCCGATCCCCTCGCGGGAATACGAGTTTTTAAAGGCGTCTATTGACGCGCTTCCTCCGTTTTTTGTTACCAATCATCCCATTACAGGTGTTTATTCAGCCTCTCCTGAAGAGTTGGGCATTACTGATGCGTTAAACAAATCACGCATCTCGACAGCCGCCGCCTTTGCGAGTGGTCTGAATATTTTTATGGCACAAGGTATTTTATCTGGAACATATTCCCAAAAAGAATTTGAAGGCGTTTTCTTTCATGAGTGGTGGCATGTTGTTCAGTATTATGAAGCGTTGCAAACTTTTAGCGATAAATACCTCATGATTCCCGGCAATGCAACAATCGCGATTTCTCTTGTTCCTTTTACAAAAGATTTTGCAAAGGCTGTAGGTTGGGAATTTCCCTACGATGATGCAGGTAATAGTTGGTCAGGTAATTTGAAAAAGGATGCAGAATCTCAAAAAACAAGTGATTATGGCAAGCGGGAGTTTTATGAAGATCAAGCTGAGACTGCGGAAGCTTTCCTAACCTGTCAAACGAGTACATTCTCCCAAGCACGGATTCAGTGGATGGAAAAAGCCACCAGCACAAAGGCAAGTTTGTATTGTCAATAAATTTATGATGAAAAAGCCATTACAAAGAAAACCATTAAAGAAAAGGCACATCAAACAAAGTAAATTTGTTTTTAAATTGACAAAAACACATTTTATCGTAGGGGCATTAATTATTGTTGTCGCTCTTATTCTCTCTACAGTGTTACGTGATCTGTATCAGGCACGATCACGAAATCAGACAAGAAATATATCAGCATCTCCAACTCCCTCACCATCGTCTCCTCCTTCATCGACATCAGAGGTTGCTTCACTTTTCCCCACCCCCACTCCTTTACCGAGTCCAACTTCATTAATTCATACAGGAACTTTTAAGAGTCCTTTGGGTTTTTCGTACACAAAAAAACTCACCTATCGTATTGAGGAAAAGGCATTAAATTTTGCCTTAGATGGAGACGATATTTGGGCGCCAACACGAAAAGAATCACCTGCGACTGACATTGAGTCAGACTATTTTCATCTCTACGTTACCAAAATGTCAGCAGTTGCATCCCTGACAAAAGAAGATGCCAAGAAAATATGCCGCATAGATCCTATGACCTGTCATTATTCAACCTATTTTGATTATCTTAAACAGACTTATGTCTTAGAAGGCGACTCAACATCGGTAGCTGGTTATTCAGATTACAAAACCTATGTAGCGGCTGAATTAAGCGAAGTAGAAAGAATTGCACGGGGTGAGTTGTCAGTCGAAGAATCTAATTTTTTTAAGCCAAACACAGAACTCGTTGGACAAGTACCTCGCGTTCTTATGGAGCCATATACCGTTGGAAAATTATTTGGTCTTAAATATGTCCGTATTGGAAACACTACGGGTGATTCACATCAGTATTCTTCAATTGAATACCTTCTTTTTAGTCCTAATAAAGAGTATATATTTCATCTATCTACATCCCTAGAAGATTGCCCCGAGATTAAGAAGACTCACGAGAAAATGGAGAGCACGAGCACAATTGAGGCGTATAGACGGGCACTAAAATCTGTTATTCCCAGTTGTGAGAGTAGTTCTGAGAAAAATACAATTGCAAAAAATTTCTTAACCAATCTTGATTTTTAATACGAGGGTTATGAAAATAAATAAACCATCGCCTGCAAAAGTCCTATCGATATCTAAGAAGAAACAAGCTAAACAGAGTAAGCTAGTTCGGATTTTAACGACGGAGAGTGATTGGTATTTGCGGATACTAGTAATTATTGTCGTAGCTCCTCTTTTGATCATTTTTGCATCCAATTTTTTTACCCAACAAAAACCATCTAATCAAATAGCTCGTGTGAATAGTTCCCCACTTCCAACCCCTTCTCCAACCCCATCACCCACTCCTTCACCATCGCCATCCCCAAAACCTGAGCTTATTGGAAATTGGAATCAGGGGGTATTTACGGTGGTGAAAAAAGGGCAGACGGTTTCAAGTTTTAATCTCAAAGATAAACCTGAATCTGCGGTCATGTATGAGGGCGGAAGAAAATTCGCGATGGTCGCAAATAATACCTTGTATGTACACTCTGATGGAGAAACGAAAGAGGTGTATAAAGAA
>CAZKMY010000007.1:15394-24999 GCA_964554085.1 uncultured Pseudomonadales bacterium | reverse complement strand
TGATTGGTAGCCTTCAAGAGGGCGGGGTTATCAAAAAATGATTTTTCAGCGATACTTAGGTTAATTCTCGCTAAATGTTGTAGTAGCACCCGGCCGGTGCCGATGCTAAGATGACCAACTTCTGAGTTTCCAGGCTGGCCAAAGTCCAATCCCACCTCTTCTTCGGCGGCTTTGATGAGGGTATGGGGGTAATGACTCCACAAATAATCCAATGTGGGGGTGTTGGTATTGGCAATCGCATTACCTTCAATTTGGGTAGAGTAACCAAAGCCGTCCAAAATGCATAAGCAAATGGGAGCTTTGACCGACATACGGTGTGGCATGGTTTCAGAATAGCATGGAACGGGGGATTTAAGCCATTTTAATGGCTTTGGAAAAATAGAAATTGAATCAAGATATGTAATTATTCCTTTTTATCTGTTTAGCCATATGTATTGTTTTTTATATATGTATTTTGTTTGGTTAATTTTGGAGAAACATTGTCATTTTTCTTCGAGTGATCTGCCTGGTGGAGTGGGGTTGACAGGGTATTTGTAAAGTTGTTAGGGTGGTAGTTAGTTATTATTAACGAGGCTTAAGCTCCTGTTGTTTTACTAGGACAGTCTTTTAGCCGATGTGTGGATGAGATAACCGGGGTCAAGCTGCCTGCCCTCTCCGGTTATCTTTCGTGGGATTTGTGAAATTTATTTCTGATAGTCGTGCGGTAATAAAAGAGTGGTTTTTGCTTCAACTATTGCGTTAAAAAAGCGGATTTCTACCAGATGTGAATAGATATTTTTTTGATGGTGGACAGTATCGAAAATTGTCACTGGTTCTCGTAGACTGATATAGATTAAAATATGTATTTTATATTGATAAGTAGGGTTATTTTGTGGTAATTGTAATGCCCGCTTTTTGCGAGGCGTTCAATACCCGAAGATGAGGGTGGTCACTGAACAGGGGTTAAATGAGGGAGATGAAGAAATTGCGGTTATGGGTGATGAAGAGCATTTTTTGTTTTGAGGTATAGTTTTTGACAAAACGAGAATCGATGTGGAATGAAAAATACCTATTCACACAGTGGTTGCGGGGAATCTCACATTGGTGACGTTGGGATTGGATGGGAGTAATAGCGGGGCGAAGCAATTGCGGTGATCGATTTTTTTCAAATCCCGATTCACACAGTGGGTGCGGTAAAAATTTGAGGGTGGGGTTGGATCGATGAAATTGGCGAGAATGGAAAGGATAGATTGGTTTTGGAGAATGATTGTATATAGGCTCTTTGCTGTTATATATATGCGAAGGTAGGTGCGAAGTGACTTTTTGGGGTAGGGATGTGACCCAAAAAAGCCGTTTATGGCGATTTTACGGGGTCGTTTTTTATGATAGAGTACATCCAGGCTAAAACCCTCTGAAATGATATCATTTGATATAGTTTCAAGGCAGGTACGTTAAAACAAATATTTTCATCAATAATATCCAGATGTATTCCACAAAATATGTTGATGAATCTATCCAATTTATTTGACTCTATCTGTAGCGGTCGTTGACCCCGAGTGCAAACAATTTTCTGTCTGGGAGAATGACCAAAAAATATGCCGGAAATAGGGTGTATATACCTTACAAGGAAAAATATAATTTAGCTTGATATATAGATATAAAGACTAATTATGTCAGCATGGTTAAAGCCAGCACGATTAGGGATCGATTTAGGAACGGCAAATTCGTTGGTTTGGGTGGTGGGGAAAGGGTTGGTACTCGATGAACCGACGGTAGTGGCAGTGTCCTTGAGGGATAAAAAAGTGTTGGCAGTGGGGCATGAGGCTCGAGAAATGTTGGGACGTACGCCTGGAAACATTATTGCTACCAGGCCAATGCGCGATGGCGTGATTGCAGATTATGCGGTGACCGAGGCAATGTTGAAGTACTTCATTCGTCGAGTGATGGGGAAGAATTTCTTGATAAAACCAGAGGTGATGATCTGTGTCGCGGCTGGGTGTACTCAAGTAGAGCGACGGGCGGTACTGGATGCTACCATTGCGGCCGGGGCTCGATCTGCTTATTTGATCGATGAACCTCTGGCAGCAGCAATTGGAGCACATGTACCAATTGCGGAAGCATCGGGCAATATGGTGTTGGATATAGGGGGAGGGGCAGCCGAGGCAGCAGTCATTTCTCTTGGGGGAGTGGTGGTGGTAAAGAGTATTCGGGTGGGGGGAAGTAAGATTGATGAGGCCATTATTGATTGGTGTAGACGAAAATATAACTTATCGATAGGTGAAAAAACGGCTGAACAGGTGAAAATCATGATTGGTTCTGCCATGGACATACTCGAGCGGAAGGCTCTCAGAGTAAAAGGGCGCGATATGGTAACGGGTATGCCTCGAGAAATTGAACTCGGATCAAATGATGTAACTGCAGCAATAGCTCGACCTGTCCAGCAAATTGTTCGAATGGTAAAAGATGTGCTGGAGGAGGTGCCGCCGGAGCTGGCGGCAGACATTATCGATAAAGGAATTTTGATGAGTGGGGGAACATCTCAACTGTTGAATTTGGATAGGTTACTGACACAGGAAACGGGGGTGCCGTGTCACGTTGGTGAGGAGCCAATGTTGAATGTGGTGAAGGGTGCGGGAGTGGCACTCCAACATTTGGATTTGTATCGGCGGGCGTTGGGAAAACGGTAATTTTGATGCGGATTTCTTTTGAGTACATTGTGGGTAATTTTAGCCAATATTGGTTTTGGATCATTTTTTGCTGATTTTTTGCTGAAGAGAACTATAGTATGTTGTTTTTTGATTCTCAATAAAATAGAAATAATTATAATAAATATTTGATATATATGCCTTTACATAGCATTTTTTAAGTGAGTAAATAATTAACTCAATATGCCCTTTTTAACCCGATTTTGTATTGAGCAAATTATATCCTGTAATATATGACATAATTGCCGATTATGACGCAATAATGCGGGATTTAACGGATGGATGAGGAGGAGGTAATTGCAGCGGTTTTTGTGCACAAATTGTGGAAAAGATGGATAGATAGAGGATAGGTATGAGGGTTTAGGGGATAGGTATTTGGCATTTGGTACACTACGGCTATGACAGTTTCGTTAATGAAAATTTCCTTTACGCATTTATCACTTTCCGACGCAGTGACCGCGGTCACTGAACGTATCGCCCAAACGCGCTACGATCGGCCGCTGACGGTGTTTACACCAAACACTGAGCAACTTATGCAAGCGCGGGGAGATGCAGCGTTTTTTACCGTTTTACAAGCGAGTGATGTACGAGTGCCCGACGCAGTGGGTTTGACGAAAGCGGATTGGTGGCGAGCGTTTGTGACGGGACGACCGTGGTTAATGCGAGAACGAGTGGCGGGGGTGGATCTTGCTGAAGCGTTATTGGCTCGGGCAGCAGAGCGGGGTTGGAAGGTGGTATTGGTAGGCGGAATGAATGACATTGCTGCCATGGCTGCTGATGCCCTAAAAAAACGATTACACGGGCTTGACGTGGTGGGGATGGAAGCGGGGGTAATAGGGTATAGGGGACAGGGGATAGTCGAAAGTGAAGAATCAAAAAAGGCAATTCAAGAAATCCAGAAATTAAAACCGGACATGGTGTTGGTGGGATTGGGAGCGCCAAAACAAGAACAGTGGATCATGAATCACAAAGACGAGCTGCCGGTTCAAGTGATGATGGCGGTGGGTGGGTCGATTGATATATGGGCGGGGAAAGTCCGGCGTGCGCCGATGTGGATGCGATCGATAGGTTTGGAATGGTTGTGGCGGCTGATGCAGGAACCGTGGCGATTTGGCCGTCAGTTACGGTTGGTTAAATTTATGTGGTTGGTTGTGTGGGGGAAGTGGTAAAAAGATAACATCTCGAAGAGCGGGGGATTGGGGGGGTGAAAAAGGCGAACTCTGAACGAGCAGTTCACCTTTTTCAGGCAGCTAGTTGATGGGAAATGACAAGGAATGACTTTGCTCGATAACTTTGAGTTTTACTTTGAATTCATCTTCAAAAATGGAAGATGAATTGTTGTCTGGGTCTTGATGGGTAAACGTCACGTTGAGGGTGTAATTCCCAGGCTGATTAGTAGAAATCGTACCAATGAAGCGTTCGAGGTAGGTACAACGAAACGGCTGATCGGAATCATATCCAGTTGTGGTAATTATTTGGCATCCATTACCGGTCTGGCATTCTGGTTGGTCCTTTCTGTCCACTATTAGCCCGGCGGGGATATCAACAGTGATTGTTCTTGGAAACGATATGTTTCCTCCGTCAATTCCAGCGGATAATTGAATATCTGTATCAGCTTCTACAGTGAATGAGGGATTGACAGCAACAAAATATGCTATGTTTTTGCAATTATTCATTGGCTTTGTCATTCGGTAAAAACCTGACCCAATAACGCCGATAACCACGACCACTGCAATTTTCATCAATCTTGACGTATTCATGGTGTTTTCCTTTTCTGAGGTTTGGATGGGATAGTGCTCTTCGAGATGTTCAGGTACAAGTCAATACCCTGAAGATCACGGAATGTTGCGTTTGTGTTGCAGCAAAGTGAGCACAGTGTATAAACTTATAGGATATTATATCAGGTTAAGTCAAGAATTGGGGAGATAAAAAAACTCCCTGCAGGTAATTGTGTTTGTGCAATACCTGCAGGGGGTGGTTGGAAGATCATTTACGGGAAAGTAATTGATTTGATGTGGTCGCACACCATTGTTATCAAGACAGCACGATGCGTCGAAAGGAAGTGAGTGTTGTTGATAGATATCTCAACATGACCATAGGGGTATCTATATTCCTTTTTGATATAGTCTGAGTATTTCAGACTTTTCTCTTTTAGGACATCATCATTGATGGATCCCTTGCTGGAGGGCGTAATTTGGCGCAGTATGCCGTTTTTGTATAATATTTGGCATATGCCTTCGTCCTGAATGTTGATTCTTACCGATTCAGGCAAATCATCCGTTTTTTGGGATGGTTTTTTTGCGAATTTCCAGGTTGCGATCATGAAAATGATAGGTGTGATGATAAGAGCGAGAATACACCCAAAAATACTAAATCTTAGGTATACGTTGAGTGAATCAACCCACTCTTTGCTGACAGTGATCACAAATGCTAAGGAAAGCACAATAATGCTTCCATAAATCAAATTGATGAAAAAATCTGCCTTTTTATTGATGGAGTAGATGGCTCGTGTACCAAATGCAATTACGGCCATTCCAGTAACAAAACCAAAGACGGTTAATACAACTAAAAGCAAGAATTCCTGGTTGTTCATGATTCTTCTCCTTGAAATGGGTGGTTCTGGGTGGGTGAAAAAAATTATTACTTTTTCCGTAATGAACTTGTTAAGGTACATCAAAAAGCAAACAAGTCCATTTGGGGAAAAGGTTATTCCACAGGGATGGGAGATGGATCGTTTATGATCGCTCTCAGAATGAGTTTCTCGAGAAGATAATTCATTGCTTTGGCTTCTACTTTGCCAGAATTCGGCATTTCGGAGGTTTCTGAAAGCCTGTAATCATGGAATACGGAAATGGTGTTTTTTGCCGGGGAGCAGGCAGACAGGGTGAGCACAATAACTGCAACAACGATTATGTTTTTCATTGCTTTTTCCTTTTTGTGGGTTAGTTGGAGATATCGAGAAAAGCGAGATCTTCTCGTATTTGCTTTTTGGATTGTAACGTGCGGTTTGAAAACCGAAGCATCATAAACCGATGAGGGAATATGTGAACAGTTTAAAAACTTATAGGATATTATATCAGGTTAAGTCAAGAAATGGGGGGATAAAAAAACTCCCTGCAGGTAATTGTGTTGTGCAATACCTGCAGGGGGTGGTTGGAAGATCATTTACGGGAAAGTAATTGATTTGATGTGGTCGCACACCATTGTTATCAAGACAGCACGATGCGTCGAAAGGAAGTGAGTGTTGTTGATAGATATCTCAACATGACCATAGGGGTATCTATATTCCTTTTTGATATAGTCTGAGTATTTCAGACTTTTCTCTTTTAGGACATCATCATTGATGGATCCCTTGCTGGAGGGCGTAATTTGGCGCAGTATGCCGTTTTTGTATAATATTTGGCATATGCCTTCGTCCTGAATGTTGATTCTTACCGATTCAGGCAAATCATCCGTTTTTTGGGATGGTTTTTTTGCGAATTTCCAGGTTGCGATCATGAAAATGATAGGTGTGATGATAAGAGCGAGAATACACCCAAAAATACTAAATCTTAGGTATACGTTGAGTGAATCAACCCACTCTTTGCTGACAGTGATCACAAATGCTAAGGAAAGCACAATAATGCTTCCATAAATCAAATTGATGAAAAAATCTGCCTTTTTATTGATGGAGTAGATGGCTCGTGTACCAAATGCAATTACGGCCATTCCAGTAACAAAACCAAAGACGGTTAATACAACTAAAAGCAAGAATTCCTGGTTGTTCATGATTCTTCTCCTTGAAATGGGTGGTTCTGGGTGGGTGAAAAAAATTATTACTTTTTCCGTAATGAACTTGTTAAGGTACATCAAAAAGCAAACAAGTCCATTTGGGGAAAAGGTTATTCCACAGGGATGGGAGATGGATCGTTTATGATCGCTCTCAGAATGAGTTTCTCGAGAAGATAATTCATTGCTTTGGCTTCTACTTTGCCAGAATTCGGCATTTCGGAGGTTTCTGAAAGCCTGTAATCATGGAATACGGAAATGGTGTTTTTTGCCGGGGAGCAGGCAGACAGGGTGAGCACAATAACTGCAACAACGATTATGTTTTTCATTGCTTTTTCCTTTTTGTGGGTTAGTTGGAGATATCGAGAAAAGCGAGATCTTCTCGTATTTGCTTTTTGGATTGTAACGTGCGGTTTGAAAACCGAAGCATCATAAACCGATGAGGGAATATGTGAACAGTTTAAAAACTTATAGGATATTATATCAGGTTAAGTCAAGAAATGGGGGGATAAAAAAACTCCCTGCAGGTAATTGTGTTGTGCAATACCTGCAGGGGATGGGTGGAAGTGGGGTGAGACTAGTAGGTGAAGAGAATAGTTACCTCCTTGTTACTTGTGGTGATTGTGATTGTTTTAACGTTTTTTATCACTATGTTGGGAGGTGTATTTGCCTGAACACTGACAGTGATAGCTCCAGAATCTTCGGATTGATATCGAAGGATATCCAGATTTTCTCTGTGTTCTGAGCTTGATTTGAGCGGGTCTGTGTGAGTTTCATATTGGGTTGAGCGAGGCATTCGTATTGTGGAGATTACGCCGGGAGGCACATCGACATGATTAGATTTGATGATTATGGTAAATGGATTGCTTTTTGGTGCATTTTGATCGGCGGACATACGCTCTTCTCCTTCAAGAAATAAAGATAGGGTGGGGCGGGATGGGACTGCTACTATTCACTTCACTTGTTAAATATGCACTTCCAAAAATTGCGATTCGCATTGGTTGACGGATAATTGCCTACCAGGCGATACGTACGACAAGATCATAGGTGATAACTGATAAAAGTCAATGATGGTGAGTGAAAAAACAGAAAAACCATCCCAAAACGAAAACAAAAAACACATTGGGCGGACCCAAGAAAACATACAAGGGTCCGCCTTATGAGGGAGGAGAAGAGGATGTTAGATTAAAGAGGTGGGGCGGAATGCAGCAAGGCAGAACATGATTGAGGCGAAGATCAACATGGCGACGGTAAATACGATAATCTGTTCTTTTGTTGTGTCGTTGCTTGGTATTCGCCAGAGTTCAATAAAAAACTTAAAGAGGGTCATTATTTTCTCCAAAAAGTAGGTTAGTGGTACGTGATGAGGGTAAGGATTACAGCAACAATAAGTGTTTCGGTGAAAAGAATACCGATAAAAGTTGCGAATTCAGATTTCATGCGGGAAGCTTGTGTCCTTTCTGGTGTATGGGGTCCCTCCGAGATCGTTTTTACCGAGTCGGTTTTTATATTTTCCTGCATTTTTGGCGTTATCTCTGCGGTTGGATGCAATGATCCAGACAACGATGATGCCTACAGTGATGACGATAAGGATGTCAAATTTAATCCAACTGTCGATGGAATTAATCCAGGCCGGAATGTTCATGGTAATCATGCCTCCTTCAAATTTTGGGATGGTTTTTCAAAGAGCGGGTCTTTTGCTCTTCTAGAGGATATGGGTGAGATGATGCACAGCATGTGCGTGCAAATGAAAAGCATTTAAACCGAGCGCATAGTGTAGCACTGAAGGGGAATAAATTAAAGTGTTATAGGATCTATGATTCGTCTTGGAGATTCATACCCAGAAGGTAGAGGACTTGATCTTTTTTGTAGCGGCGGTCACCTCTGGAATTGATGCGGATGGCGGGGAGCTTGCCTCGGGTGCCCCAGCGCTTGATGGTGAGCGGAGAGACACGCAAAATGGAAGCCACTTCACGGACGGTGAGTAAATCGGGGAGATTGTTTAGGTCCAACTTTGGAGCAGATTTGATAGATTGGTTATCATTTTGAGACATTTTGATATATCTTTCCGGCAGTGTTTTTGGTGGAGTAACTGACACAAAGACTATCAAATGGAATGAAATGTGGTCAATGGGGGAAATGAGAAATGATGTATTAGTATGCTTTATGTAGTATTAATATACTTATTGATATAGACTATGAAAATTCTATGAATGATAGGAAATGATAGATTAGTTTGTTGATTGATATAGTTATGATTGATAAACAAAAACCCTGTTGTGTAACAGGGTTTTTATACTGTCGTTAGTAAAAACGAATTATTTGGCTTTTTTGGGAGCGATGTTGTGGTATTGGGGAGGGTTGGGGGTGGCCAGGTCAAGCTGGGAGACGGGGAGGGCTTTGGCGGCACTGCGGCGGGCTTGAATCTCTTGATTCATTTGGGTCAAATAACTGGCGGCAAAGACCATCAGGGAGGCAAAGACGCCAACCGTGACGAAGAAGAAGAAATCGGCGTCACGTTTTTTGGCAGCTGCACTTTGCTTGTTGGCTGCCACAACTTTGGTTTTCTTGGGCATAGACATAGTTCCTTTTGAACGTATTGGTACATCTCCAGCGTAGCGGAAAAAGAGAAAAGGAGCAAGCGGAGCGATTTTAATAACAAAAACCCCCCGGTGGACACCGGGGGGTTTTGATTATCAATTCAATCCTTCGATTAACTCAGGATTTCGCTTAAATTATTTAAGCTCAACAGTTGCGCCGGCTTCGACCAATTTGGCTTTAGCAGCTTCGGCATCTTCTTTTTTGGCACCTTCGAGGACTGCTTTAGGAGCAGCTTCGACGACGTTTTTGGCTTCAACTAATCCGAGGGATTGGTTGATTTCGCGGACGGCTTTGATGACAGCAATTTTGTTGGCACCAGCGGCGGTCAAGACAACGTCGAATTCAGTTTTCTCTTCTGCGGGAGCAGCTGCGGGTCCGGTGGCCACCGGACCGGCAACGGCGACAGGAGCAGCGGCGGAAACGCCGAACTTGTCTTCGAGGGCTTTTACTAATTCAGAAAGATCGAGAACACTCATTTTCTCGACTTCTTCAATGATTTTGGCAACTTTGGTTGAAACTTCTGCCATAGGTTTTTCTCCTTTTATTTTTTAT
>CAZKMY010000007.1:13346-15294 GCA_964554085.1 uncultured Pseudomonadales bacterium | reverse complement strand
CGGACAGCGTCAAGGGCACGGACCAAACCGGAAAGGTTGGCTTGAAGGACGTTGTGGAAGCCTTGGATGGGGGACATAAGGCGGACCACCACCATGGTGAGTAATTCTTGGCGACCAGGAAGTTTAGCCAGGGCCTCAACATCTTTGGCGGTCATGACTTTGTCAGTTGCTTCGCCTTCTGCCATCAGGACACCGACTTTGGTTTTGACAACATCGTGATCTTTGGCGAAATCCATCAGGGCTTTGGTGGCAGCCACGGCATCGTCGTAGCCAAAGAGGATTGCGGAGGGACCATTCAACGCAGTATCCAGATCTTCAGAGAGATCCTTCATGCGTTCTTTGAGGGCGATTTTGACCAAACGATTTTTAAGGACGTTTAATTCTCCACCAGCTGCTTTGAGGGCGGCGCGGAATTTGACTTGATCCTTAACGTTTAAACCTTGGTATTCAACCAAGATAACGGTTTTGGATCGAGTGATTTTGTCACTGATATCTTTTAGTAGGTCAATGTTTTGTTGACTTGGCATAATTTTAGTAACTAGTGGTTAGGGTTTAGGGTCTAGTTCCTTTATGAGTGATTTATAGATAAATACAAATAATCCTCGGCAAAGCGAGGATCTAGACTACGTACTACGGACTGCGTACTACGAACTATTATGGCCTCGGTAGGACTTGTTTGTATGCCTACTGTCTTTGGACAAGGGGTATTGTACTAGAAGAAATGATGAAATGCAAAGTGTATTACGAAGTCTGGTGGGGAAGGTGGTTTAAGGAGGAGTGAACGATGTGCCCATCATTCAAATTGGTCCACCTTGGCCCACCAGACTTATTAAATCAGATAGCAAATGCTATCTGACGAAAACCAAATCATCCAACACGGGGCCGCCACTTTTCTGAGACAGTTCCGGATTGAGGTGTGGGATGAAGGTGACAGGTGACCTGTTGTTTTTGGGGTGTTGTTTGAGGTCTTCTGCCTGAGGGGGTGGGGGGAGTTTTGCCGGGATGGCAAGAGGAAGTAGAACAGGGATTTTCATCACGTGCTGACGCAAGTTGTCGTCTTAATTCACGAATTTCCTTTCCGCGGGATTTGCTGGTGCCATACTCATGGAATTCTTTCCGAACATGGTTACGTTGGCTCTTTTCTTGGCGGTCTTTCTGATCGGTTCGCTTCTGATGGACCGTGGTTTTGATGGCCGGTTCAAGAATGAGTTCTTCAATTAAATACTCACTCTCATCATCTCCCAATGATTCGAACGGCCGGGGGGCACCTGGGCATTCAATGGTGGTCTGATCATCTTCATCCTGATCATCTTTGGTTTCGGGCCATGGAATTGAGTATGTCAGGATTGGATATACCAAGAGGAGCAATCGTTTTTCCGCTTTTGCAAGATCGCTAAAAATCCATGTAGCGAATAGCAGGTAGCTTGAAGCAGGCATTTTTTTCAGGCATTCGAACACCGCAGCATCACGGATTGTCACTTTCATGAAGGTCCGTTTTTTTGTGTAACGATATTCGAATGTGTTGGGAAAATACTTTCGCATCAATGTCAGGTCCTTGGGAAGGATCGTGGATTGTGCAATGCCAACATTGTTGCTGCGGACAATCGCCGGAAAAACTTTTTGAAGGGTCAGAGACATGATAACCTCTTGAGTTTTAGGATTTGGTTTTCTTTTAAAGATCTTCGCGCAGTGGTAGTTCTAAAACACAAATCTAAAGAGAGGTTATTTTGGTTTCTTAAGAAGCAGGGGGATATTTGGTTGGAAGGATTCTCCTTTGGTTTTGGAATAGATGGATATGGTGGTTAGACGATAATAGTTGCAATTACTATTCATGATGCGTCTCCTTTGTATCCGTGACCAGTTGATAAAAGACGGAACTACCAATTTATTAAAAATGCGCGAATAGGGGAATGATACGAAAATATGATTGAACTAGCAAGGACTTTTT
>CAZKMY010000007.1:0-13246 GCA_964554085.1 uncultured Pseudomonadales bacterium | reverse complement strand
TTACTGCGCTTTGGGTAGGTTGACGAAGGGGGTGGTTCCGGTCATGTACTGGGGCAATTTACCGTCCCATTTTTCGATGGCGCGAAGATCAATGACTGAAGGGTTGGCGCGGAGGGCTTCACCTTCGATTCGTTGGGCTTCTGCCTTACCTTTAGCAGCAGCAATGGCTTGCTCTGATTCAAACTTGATTTGTTCAAGTTTATTTCGGGCGGCGAGGGCATTTTGTTCGGCGGTGACTTTTGCCTCGATGGCTTCATTAAATGATTTACTAAATTCAAAATTCACGATATTAAATTCATCCACCATAATGCCGTAATCGACAAATTTGGTGCGGAGTGAGGTTTTGACGTCTTCCCGGACAGCTTCGCGCTTGGTAATCAGCTCTTCAGCAGTAAATTGAGCGGTGATAGCTTTGACAGCTTCTTGCATGTAAGGGTCAATCATGCGGGATTTATAATCCATGCCAATATTTTGATAAACAGTGGCAACTTTATTGGGATCGATGTGGTAATTGAGGGCGACTTTGGAGGTGACTGTCTGGAGGTCTTTACTCGCCGCGGTAACATCAGCTTCTTCTTTGAGGATTTTTACATCCATGGTTTTAACGGTTTCTACCAGGGGAATTCGGAAATATAGTCCTTCACCCAAGATTCTGCCAGTGACCGCGCCAAAGCGGAGCAGGACACCCCGTTCACCCGCACTGACAATGCCAAAGGGAGAAAGGGTGGCGAGGACAAAAAGTCCAATAGCACCAATAATGACAAAGGTGATAGTTTTTTGGGGGAACGCAAAGTTGGCCATAAGCAGCTCCATTTATCTCTATTTGTCCATAGTATATCAGGGATACAATGGAGTTATGACAAATCCAGGAATGCTGTTTGTGGTGGGGACACCGATTGGTAACCGAGAGGATATTACGCTCAGAGCATTGAAAGTATTGGCGGCGAGTGAAGTGATTGTGTGTGAGGATACTCGAGTTACGTCTCGACTATTGACACTGTATGATGACCAACTATGGCAAGCACTGGGTGGTAAACCGAAACAGCCACATCTAGCGCGCCTAGATGAAGCGTTTGAGACCCGAATGATCCCTAAAGTGATTGATTGGTTGGAGACGGGCACCAATGTGACTTTGGTGACGGATGCGGGGATGCCGTGCGTATCTGATCCAGGTTGGCGGGTGGTGAACGCGGTGCGGGAGCAGGGATTGGTAGTGGAAGTGATCCCGGGACCAACGGCCTTAACCACGGTAATGGCGGGGGTGGGGATGGATACGTCCCGGGTATGGTTTGGTGGATTTTTACCCAAGAAGGATAAAAAGCGGAAAGAGCAATTTGCCTGGGTTTGGGAACAGTTACAGCAGGAGATGATTTCGCTGGCAGTCTGGTATGAATCACCCAATCGGTTGAGAGAAACGTTAAGTGAGTTGACAGGGTTTAGGGGACAGATTGCTGTCTGCGGAGAGTTGACCAAGACCCATGAGCGGATTATTCGAGGAAAGGTAGAAGAAGTATTAGAGCAGTTGCCGAAAGAGATTAGGGGAGAGTGGGTGTTGGTGATGGGGAAGGGATAATCGTTGGGAGGGGGATGGGAGTGGTGGTGAGAATTTCCAGGTCGGTAGTGTCAGAGATGATCATGTATTTGGTGGTTTTGTTGTATTTGCCCACGACCATAATCCGTTTGCCAACCAATTTGGCCAGGTTGATAGTGGAAGGAGCTTCGAGGGTAATGGCTTCAGCACTGGTAGTGACCAGATAGTATTTGTTGCTGGAGGTTTGGAGTTTGCCGGTAAAGGCGGCCTCTCGCCACCCAGCCTCCGGCGAAGCCTGCGGCGAGGCAAGTGGGGTGGGGGTTGGCAGATATGGCACCAGAATTTCGGGAACGGAAAATCGGCCAACACCAAAGCCGGCACCAGAGAAGATGGCGACCAAAATGACGGCGGTGACAGGTTTGATTTGAAGGGTCATTTTGATGCCTTCGTTACCGATGAGTTTTTTCCACCAGACTTTGATGTAGGTGATGGGGTTGGTGAGTTGGAAAGAAAGAAGGGGAGGAACAGAAGAAGATGTGGTCTTAGTCTTTTCGGTAGTGATCTTGACTTCAACAGGGTCGATTTGAATTGATGGTGTATTTGACTGATTATTATCCGTATTTGTGCTTTCCATATATGTTTAGTGTAGCAGAATTGGGAAAAGAAAAAAAATGCCTGACGGCTCGGGAAGAAAATTGAGCCGTCAGGCAAGGATGTGGGTTAGATTGGTTGTTTATACAGACTTGATGGCTTTTATTGCCGGTTTGATGGATAAGACCAGGATAAACAGAATTGGTATTGTTGCTCCTAGTCCAATGACACGAAACGTCATTGTATTCCCCGGCAAGAGAACGACTACTGCGATTGAAATGCATAGGCTTGTAATGGCACTGCCTATCATTGCTGAAAGCATTGTTGAGTTCATTTTTTATCCTCCTCAGGAATTTGAATGGGTGAATCAAAATCTTACTGTTCTTCGATTTTTTCTCTGTGACTCTTATGCGTCGTTCTTGATGGAATAAATACCATCTGATTGACTTTGATTGGTTTGATGCAGATACGGTAAAGGATATATCCACTCCCGATAATGATGATGATTAAGGGGGCTGCAGCAATTACTGCGCGAAGCCACATTTCTGTCGGAGTAGTGTAGAGGAAATCAAATATTAAATATTTGCTTTCCATGTACTCAATAAATCTGGCACCGTCCTTAATGAGTGACAAGATCGAGAGCAAAATACTGACTGATGAAATTGTGATGTACGGAATTTTTGTTGAAAAATTGTTGATAGTTCCCATTTTTTGTTTAGTACGGAAATCTAAAATAACAATAAATGCACATAGTGTAACGATCAACAAAAATGTGAGTGTGTAGGAATCTGATAGGTACATGAGAGTCTCCTCTTTTTTGAATTTTCATCCCGAATTGGATGGAATCAAGGCGGAGACTATCTGCCCTGAATCCATCCAACTCTTGGTAAAGGAGAATGACTGTATAAACGAATTGTTAAAGTGCCCACATATGGTTTTCCCTCGAGATGTGGGGTAGCTTAATACCCCAGTCCCAGGCAAAACCGGTACCATACTATCCTATAACCATATTTATGTCAAGTTATGGGGTGGTTTAGGAATAAAAAAACAAAAACCCCGATACAAGATCGGGGTTTATATTGCGTATACGTATGTTTTTTTAAGCGGATAGCTTAGAAAGGTCGATCTTGACGCCAGGAGACATGGTGGCGGAGAGGGTAAGCTTGGAGATTTTGGTAGCGCCAATAGCTTTGACGAGTGTTTCTACGTTGGTAGTAACTTCTTTAGCCTCTTGATTGGTTTTACCCACAATGACATGCATGAGGGGAGCTTTACGTTCGGTCTTGACAGTGGTTTTGCCACCAGCCAATTCCTTGGCCCGTTTTTCAGGATCGGGACTGACGGTGCCATTCTTGGGGTTAGGCATCAGGCCTTTGGGACCCAAGACTTTAGCCAAGCGAGCCAGTTTAGGCATAAAACTGGGATGAGTTACCAATACATCAAATTCGATGGTACCGGCTTCAATCTTGGCGATTAATTCGTCAGAAGCGATGGCGACGCGGGCCACTTTACCGGTGGTGTAGGGGAAGGTGACTTCGGCAGAGACTTTTTCGTCTTTGACGATGAGGTCAGCCACAATGCTGCCCGGGAATTTTGAATAAGAGGTCTTGACGACTAATTCCACTGCCTGAGCGAGGGGGTAACTCTTGGTGCGATCGACGCGGGATTTGGCGGCGTGGTATTTACGACTGCGGATATGAATCCGTTTGGCAGACTTAACTTCTTCAGCGCCTTCTTCGGTAGCGACGGTTTCTTCGATGCCTTTGGCCTCTTCCGGTTTGAGGTCTTCCATTTTGACCGACATGTCGACGGTCTTCATTTTTTGTTTTGCCATAGTGGCGTTTCCTTTCTCTCCCGAGATCCGGAAATGTACCGGAACTGGTAATAATGAGATGGGCGGGAGAACCCCGCCCCTACGTTAATAAAATTGTTTATTCTGATTTCACACCCATACTGAGGGCGGTGCCACGAACCATTTGCATGGCTGATTCTAGGGTGGAACAGTTGAGATCAGGCATTTTGGTCTTAGCAATTTCCTCGACTTGGGCTTTGCTCAGGGTACCGACGAAATCTTTGTGAGGGACAGCTGAACCGGCTTTGAGTTTGAGAGCCTGCTTGATCATTTCGGAGACAGAAGGAAGTTTGCAGACAAAGGTGAAGCTGCGGTCGTCAAAAATGGTAACTTCAGCGGGAATACGCTGACCCATTTTGTCTTTGGTAGCTTCGTTGTATTGCTTACAAAAGTCCATGATGTTGACACCATGTTGTCCGAGAGCAGGACCAACTGGGGGAGCAGGATTGGCTGCGCCAGCTGACAAGTTGAGTTTTAAGATGACTTTAATTTTTTTAGCCATAAATAAATAAAGTATATGAAGTATAAATGTATGGGAGGTATGGGAAGTAACTCCCTAATATACCTTCGATACTTTCAATACTTCTACACTTTCCATACTTTGTATTTATTGAAGCGACCCCCTTCTTCCTTCAGCAAGCTCAGGACTTTGGTAGGGTCAAGTAACAGCGAGGAGTATTGTATCACAAGATGGGAGGGGTGGTTAGTTTTTGATGAATAAATTAATAATAAATTCCATGACTTTCTGAAACCAGCTGGATTTAGTGATGGAATTTAACGCAGGGTTTGATGAGGAAGAGGGGGTAGTTGAATAAGAAGCTGCGGATGGAGTGGGAGACATTTGATTTTGGGGAGAAAAAGTTGGCGACGTCATTTTTTTAGAAGTAGTAATTTTTTCTTCTGCGGTAGTTACTTGAAGAACAGTAATTTTATCTTCTTGCCCCAAGACTTTTGAGACGTTTGCTTTTGTTGAGGCAAAAATGTTTTTATAGTACGTTTTGGTAGCTTCAGTATTAATTTTCATTTCATTACTCCATGAGCCTGCGGCGCAATCATTAAATGCCGTAACACGGAATGTATAGTTGGTACGAGGGGATAGTGCGTGAATATCAGCTCGTAGAGCTCCCGATACGTCTTTAGCCATAAAAGTGGTGCTTTGTTGCATGTTTCCATTGGCTCCGTACTGAACAAGATAGTATGTATATGGTTTGTTAGCGGGCGCAAAGTAAAGGGTGGCGGTAGTGGTGGTGACATTAATTTGATAGAGGTCGGGTGATCCTGATGGAGGAGCAGCTTCACATCGAGATGAATTTGAAGAAGTTGGAGTCGGAGTTGAAGTTGGTTTTGGAGTCGGAGATGATGAATTAGAGGGAAAAGTAGTTGTTAGTTTGGTAAGGCACTCGGGTTCTGTGTGAAAAGTTTGTAAGCCATAGTATGCAAATTCTCCTATAAACTCTTTTTGTGAACACGTTTGGTGATCGTTATCAAACCACCACAAGGTATATCGTTGATATTCTTTATTAAGGTTTTCTTGACATGCATCTTGAGTATCAAAATAACGTCTAATTGCAATACTAGTCTGATCTTCACTCTTTATACCTTGTTGACATACAGGATTTTCTGTCATGTCATACCACCAAATGTTTTTTACAGGTTGTGGACTAAACAGTGTTGGTGATCCAGGTGTTGTAGGTGATGGAGAAGGATGGGTGGTTGCCAATGCAGTAAGGCACTCGGGTTCTGTGTGAAAAGTTTGTAAGCCATAGTATGCAAATTCTCCTATAAACTCTTTTTGTGAACACGTTTGGTGATCGTTATCAAACCACCACAAGGTATATCGTTGATATTCTTTATTAAGGTTTTCTTGACATGCATCTTGAGTATCAAAATAACGTCTAATTGCAATACTAGTCTGATCTTCACTCTTTATACCTTGTTGACATACAGGATTTTCTGTCATGTCATACCACCAAATGTTTTTTACAGGTTGTGGACTAAACAGTGTTGGTGAATCGGATACTTTAGGAACCCAATTACAGCTGCCGGAATCAAGTTTTTTACATTCCATATTGGGTGGTGGAGTGTTCGTATCATTTATTTCACAAGTAGTTACAAGATCCTTTGCAATAGTTGCATCAACACATAACTGGCCATTACAACCTGCTGGAACACAAGTGAGAGAATTATTATTGGTGGGGAACATTGCACCATCATATGCTTTTGAACGATCTCGGATTTGGGATTGAACGGCAATCACTCCGATAGGGATGATGGTTGCAATTATCACAAAGGTTGCAAGAGACGTTTTTTGGTGGAAAGGCAGATGTTGAAACCAGTGAAAAAAAGAAGTGATTTTATATGTTTTTGCTGTGGGAATACTATTTACGTTGGGATATTTCCGAACATTAACGGAATCTAATTTGATGGGGTCTGGCGAGGAATGGTTAGATTGTGTCATAGTTTTTGTGTTTTTATGCACTGTGTATACGCTTTGGTAGGAGTCCAATCACATTCACCGCTTGGTTGTAGTTCACAGGTAGTGAGGGAGGTACATTTGTCGGGAGTGGTGGAAGTGCAGGTGGGCGAAATATCCTGGCTGTTGATGGGGACGCAGTATTGATGATTACAACCGATGACTTTGCAACGTGGTTGCGGAGTAGGAGCTGCTTTGGAGCGGTCTTGGGTGGTTTGGTTCATAGTAGCTAGGGCGATGGGGATAATGAGGAGGGAGAGTGTCCCGATAGCCAAGCTTACTTTCTGTGTCTTCTGCAATTTTTTGTAAAACTTTAAAAAAGCGTCGATGCGCTTCATGTTGAGGCGGGGAGTGGTTGCGGGGGGTGATTTTGATTTCATGTAGTTTTTTTGGCGGAATCGTCAATGATGTGTTTAACTTCTTGGACTAATTCGCCCGTACCTAGGGTGTCTTTAGCGATAAAGGCCGTGGCGCCACGACGGAGGGCCTCGTCCCGGGCATAATCGTAAATGAAATTGCTGTAAATGATGATGGGTCCATTGGGAGTGGCTGCGGGGTGTTGTTGAAGCGCGGTTAAGAAAGTCATGCCATCCATAATCGGCATTTTCAGATCACAAACAATGGCATCAAAACCGCCTTGAATGGCCGCATTTAGACCCACTTGGCCATTTTGAGCTTCGGTAACGATGTAGCCAGCCGCAGAGAAGACTTGGTTAGCCAAGGAACGGAGTCCGGGATGATCTTCGATGACCAGAATTTTTTGTGCCATACACTATCAGCGTACTACAACCAGTCGACAGGGTATAGGGGATAGGTAATGTAAATTCGTCATTCCGGGCTTGACCCGGAATCTATATATAAAATAGAACTGGATCCTGAATCAAGTTCAGGATGACGAAATTAGATCTTACTAACTTGCAGAAAATCAAGCTCGACCGGTGTTTCTCTTCCGAAAATACTCACGAGCACATGGACTTTGCCCTTGGCTTCGTCGATATGATCGACAGTACCCAAGAAATCGGCAAAGGGACCTTCTACAATCTTGACGGCTTCGCCCAGAGAGAAGGAGGCTTTATATTTGGGAGCTTCCTGTTCCATAAAGCGTTTAATGGAAGCAACTTCAGTGGGAGGAAGGGGGGTGGGTTTACTACCAATGCCTACAAAGCCGGTGACACCGGGGGTGGTGCGAACTGCCAACCAGGTCTCATCGTCTAGGACGAGCTTGACTAACATGTAGCCAGGGAAAATTTTCTCTTTGATAGAAGTTTTTTTACCACGTTTGATTTGAATTTTATTTTGGGTAGGAATGAGGATTTCCAGGACTCGGCCGTCCAACTTCATGGTTTCAACACGTTGGATGAGGTTGATGGCGACTGAATTCTCGTGGCCGGAATAGGTGTGAAGGACGTACCATCTACCAGCTTTGTCATCGGTTTGTAGAAGGACAAAGTGGTTTTTGGCGAGATCTTTTTTCTCTTCTTCAGGAGCTTCAGTTGCAATAGGGGCAACAGGTTCTTTCACCTCTTTGACTGCTTTAGTTTTTACTTCTTTTTTGGCAGTTTTTTTTGCGGTCTTTTTAGCTTTAGCCATAGTTTTATCCAATTAAATGATGAGTCCCATTAATTTGGTAAACAGATAGTCAAGCGCACCCAGGTAACCTCCTACCAGAAGGGAAACTACGACTACTATGGTGGTTAACCGAATAGTTTTCTCTTTGGTTGGCCAGGTGACTTGGTTGAGTTCATCACGAACTTGCCGGATGAACGCAACAACAGAATTCCCCTGGTGAAGGGCTTTTGGTGTTTGCATCTTGGTCGACATTATATCAAGTCATTTACCTTGATCCAAGAGGGAAGTCTGTTTTTGTGTCCTGGCAATGAGGTGGTTATAAAATTGACATTAAAATAATATTATGGGATAATATAGCCTGGTTTTTAGCCATTTTGGTTTACGTACTAATCTGGTTGAACACCAGATCTTTAACTTAACACTCGTTTTTTAATCCTCATTCTTTCACCTTTGGCACCTTAGGAGGGAGCCACCATGAAGAATAAACGTATGTCTGTATTCGTTTTGGCTAGTTTACTAGCGGTTGTGTTCCTGTCTGCCTTTGTATCTCCGGCAGAGCCAGCACCTCGCGTGATGAACATCTCAGCGTTGACAATGGTTTATGGCAACGTCTTCAAGATAGATAAATTTGGAGATGTTAAGCCTGGTACAGTACAGATCTGGATCGATGGTCAAGAAATTATCCTCTTGGGTGAACACCTGGTTTTGCGGGTTACATCCTCAATGACTGGAGATCACTATTGGAGTGTGCTGAGTGAATCTAATTCTCAGGACATTCGTCCCGGATTAGCTATCATTTCCGCTGACACAAGTGATTGGACTATGACTGTAGTACCAGATGTTTCGTCCGCGAAAATGGTTTCCGCAGCAACTTTGGAAAACCAGCAAGTTGAGGTTGTTCGTCTTATTGATCATCCTCGAGAGTATGATTTTGGGATCTTAGCATTTTTGGCAGACGGGAGAGTTGTTGGTGTAGATTATTCCTTGATTCAGGCTGATAAATACCCTGTAAAAGGATTTTTACACTACGAGATTGATCAGTTTGGATTTACCTCCATCGAATTGTCCTCAACTCCTCGTGATGTTAAAAAAGATGCTCGCGCTGTCCAACTTGCATTAGAGCAATGGGATTTTGATATGAATTGGCCGAATGAATCCTATACCCGCATCAGTAAATCGGACTCAATGTATTTTCCAAAACCAAGAACTCCAAAAACAGCTTGTGATTTTCTCAAGAGGTATTGGGATAATTATAATCCCATTTCCACCTTGAAAATCGACCCGAAAGAAGTTGAATCCTTGTGTGGAGAAATGAGTTTTTCTGAATGGTATCACGAATTGGATCGTGCTGAAGTCACCCTAAGTAAGGATACAGAAACACGTCAACTTCGGTTGATATCAGTACAGAAGCGGAAAGTGGAGGCAAGTGATTTGATTCGTTCTGATCAATTATCTCGTTATGGTATTACTATGACAGATAACGAATGCCCAGGACAACCGCGGGAAGATCAATATTCCAATCCTTCGACGTATTCTTCCTGGGGTAGCAGATTGTTTTTAATTAACAATGGAAAATCACTCTGCGCTCTTCCAGGGGAATATATTCAGATGATGGATGCCACCACAACGATAGATCTGTTGGAAATGCATGATTTCCGCAATTTCCATGCGTTTTTAGTTCCGGATTGGCCCGCTGAAGAGGAGAAGTAGCTATACGAGTGTTTCCATTTTTGCCTGCTGGCAGATGAGGGTATTCCCTTTTTCTATCAGCAGGCATTTTTTTATCTTTAATTACAAGAAAGCGAATACCCCGATCATAAGATCGAGGGATGAAGTGATATCAATATCGCGAAGCTTACAGTGCGTAAAAAAGATCCCGACCGTTAGGTTGTGGAATCTTTATTTTTTTGGTGGAGCGATGAAATATTTCTTTACAGGATAAGGACCAAATTTGTTATCCCAATTGCTCTCATCAACTTTAAATATGTGGATTTGGCCATTCGATGAAGCATTGCAATCAATACAGAGTAGTGTTGGTTTATTGTTTATTGTTTTTTTTGCAAGAACCGTACCAATATGACCAATTTTATTGTTTGCGAGAACAAAATGAGAACCTGGTGTGACTTCAGAAATGGAATCTGTGCTGTACATTTGATATCCATTTGAGGGGTGAATCATTTGAGGAACGGGATTATTTCTAAACCCTTCTGCGATATATGCAGCGGCTCGGGTAATTGAGTAATTTCCAACATTTACAGCAGGAAGTGAAGGGTGATGAAGGGCTCCAATGATTGAAGATAATCCAATACATTGAAGTGGTTGGTTAGGAGTAACCCAAGTCTGACTTTCGATCGTAGATCGAATTGTGGAAACAAAATCTTTAATGTCATCGGTACTGTTTTGTTTTATTAGGCGGTCAATTTGTTTTTGGTACCACTTGGTCTCCATGAGATATTTACCTATACCTGTTTTCCCACTTGTCTGTGAAAAAGAATTTACTAGAGAACGAAGTTCAACTAATTCTTTAAACAATTCATTTGAGTTGATGTCTGATTCAAAACCCTTAACGTTTTCTTCTTGATAGATTCTTTTCACAAAATTAAATTCAGTTGATTTTTCCGACCAAGGAGAAAAAATAAAATGAGCACGAGAATTTGTTCCGCTCTTTCGGTATTCAAGATAATTTTGTTTGATCGCCTCGATGTTCTCGCTTTGTGGAGAAAGGTTTTTTTGTATTGTTCCTATAGAGGCGATGAGAAGCGCATCGTTTGGGTGTTCTGGAGAACCGAATTCTGGAGCAATTCCTGTGTTTTTTGGACAAATCTCAGAAGATATTTTTATGTATGTTGGTTGTTTTACAGTAAAACGAAAATCGTGTTCCAGGTCAATTGTTGTGTCGGAATTTCTTTCAGAAAGCAAAGTACTGCCAAATGGATTACAAAAATACTTCTTTCCTGAAGGATGCTCCCATCGTTCAATATCTTTTCCGCCTGCAAGTGTGAGAGAACGGAATAATGTAGTAGCAAGGGCACATACACCTCCCGCTGTGACAATTTCATTTGCAGAATTCTTTCCCAATACGTATCCTACGCGGTGAGGGATATCAAGAATCTTAAGCATGGAATACTGTGTTCCGGGAACAAAACCACCGATTTCTTGTTGGTATTCATCAATAGCTTTTAAACCTTCGAGAATATTAATGATTTTATTTGGATAAAAATCTTCAACCATGGAATACATGGAATCATACGTGTCATTATTTGCAGTTATTTGTTCTTTTCCATTTTCACTTACAACCGCTATGGGTAAATAGCTGCTTGTTAGTGTGTTGGGTAGAACTGAAAAAATTCGATTTCCATCTTGTTCTTTATAAAAATTTTGAAACACGATTGGAGTGTTGTGCATGGTAAATTCCATCACTCCTGCAGGATTTTTTCTTTGGCTGTCTAGCCAGTATTTGTAGTTATAGTTGTGAGAGAGTGGAAACAGCATGAGCTTTAGGTCATCTTTTGGTTGGCCAATGAATGTGGTTTCTGTGTTGATAAGCTCAGGTAATGGAAAAGTTGTATTATCAGGATTTAGCTCAGATGATTCAGGGGTTGCTGCGAATCCGAGCCGATATTTTGTTGCAGCATAACTGAGAGCTAGGAATGTTGATCCGGCTATCTCGAGGAATTCACGTCGACTGCACGAGGCAGAATAGTGATTATTTTCTTTATTCATGATGAGAATTATATCAAAAAGTCATGGATTGTCAACCTATAATAATATTATATAGTCATTAAATAATCATATGATGAAATATGATCTTTCGGCAAGCTCAAGATTTGGTGTACAGTGTATAGTGATAAGTCTTAAGTCATGAGTCTTAAGTCATGAGTCTTAAGTCATAGGTCAAAGGAGTTATTCATGTCTGAATTCAAAAAAATCAGAAAAGCAGTTATTCCCGCCGCGGGGTTTGGAACTCGGTTTTTGCCGCAGACCAAAGCTATGCCCAAGGAAATGCTTCCGATCGTGGACAAGCCCGTGATTCAGATTGTGGTGGAAGAATTGGTGGATGCTGGGATTACCGACATCATTATGGTGACGGGATACCACAAGCGAACGATAGAGGATCATTTTGATTCACCCTCCACGGATTTGATTGAAAACCTGAAGATGGGTGGGGAAAAGAAGCGGCCGTTATTGGAGTCGATTCAACGAATTTCTGAGATGGCTAATTTTTATTATGTTCGCCAAAAGGGCCCCTATGGTAATGGCACTCCACTGATTAATGTCAAAGATATCGTGGGGGACGAACCTTTTATTTACACCTGGAGTGATGATTTTATTACCGCGGAACCATCTCGGTTCAAGCAATTGATCGCGACATACGAAAAGTATGGCTGTTCCGTGTTGTCGTGTATTGAGGCTACCAAAGATGAGGATTATGACCGATATGGTTTTGCTGCAGGAAAAGAAGTTGAACCAGGAATTTTAGATTCTGACTATCTGGTTGAAAAGCCAGGTAAGCAACAAGCTCCATCCAATTATGCGACTGTTTCTGGGGGAATTTTTGCTCCAGAAATATTCAATTACTTGGAAATGGTTCTCAGAAATCGTCAACCCGGTGATGAGTTTTATTACAATGACGCCTTGAAATTAATGCTAGCTGATGGAAAACAAGTCATGGCCAAAATGATAGAAGGCGGAGTTTTCCATGACACAGGGAACAAGCTGGAATACCTCAAGACCGTAGTGGAATTTGCTCTGAAAAATCCGGAAGTACATGAGGGTTTCAAGGCGTATTTAAAGTCATTACCACTTGATTAATTCCGTCATCCCGGGCTTGACCCGGGATCCAGAAATATTTGTATAAGCAGAGCTTTTAACGCTTATCATATTAGTTATTGATCTCTTGTTATAGATTGCGGGTCTTGGCCCGCAATGACGGGAGTGTTTGTGTTGCATTGGTAGGGTATTATGAAGATAGTTGGATTTTCCCAAAGGGTGGTTGTTGATGTTAACTGCTACTAAATAAGTAGTAGTGCCCATTGACAGAGATGGGTGGTTTTCCCATAATGGGAGGTGCCCTACAAGCAACGGTTGATGAGGAACATTTTTCCTCTACAAATTCAACGATTGCAGGGAGAGCGAGTTCTCGACACTTTATTGAGTCTGACAGCTCACCCACCTGGATATTCCGGGGAAATCGTCCTTAATCAATCATGTGAGTGGGGCATTTTAGTGG
>CAZKMY010000006.1:0-26048 GCA_964554085.1 uncultured Pseudomonadales bacterium | reverse complement strand
ACCCGCGACCTCCTCCTTGGCAAGGAGGCGCTCTACCAACTGAGCTACCACCGCATGTTATATACCTCAATATAGATGTTAAGACTTCTCTGTTCTATTGGCTATAGACTCTATATACCAACTGGGCTCCCAGACTATTGCATATCTGGAGCCATTTCTCATGTGCTAAAGCACTTGATGTGCAGCTACCACCGCAACAGAGGATATTCTACACAATGATTCAAATTAGTTCTAGATCTACTTCAAATACGGCTTAATTCTCCGGTAGAGACTGGAAATTGATCCACCTCGGGCGTCTTCTGCTGCCTCTTTTTTCAACCGCTGCTTCAATTTTCCTATAATCGATTCCCAAGTATCAGAATCATCAAGTGGTTTATTCCACAATTCAATAAATGGCGGTTTGTTGGCGAATAGTATAGTAAGGTAACTCACCTTTTTTAGGATAGTAAATTTAAGCAACAGATTATCGTCGGGGGATAGCACCATGTCCCACGATTCATCTGGCTTGTACCCCACATAACGCACATCTACCTGAGTCTCAGATCCATATCCATCAATCCCGGTAATGCTCCGGTTTGGCTGAAATCCTTCCACCATCCACGGAGTCACCTTGGTTACTTGGCCTGACAAAGTCATCCGTTTAATAAATGAGTTTATAGTTGGTTTTGACATCCCTTGAATATACCATTTTCCGAGTCTTATCGTTGACTATTAGCTATTGCATTGATCACTATTGGAGCGACGATGCCAACCTCATATGCCTCATCAGCTAGGTAAAGGCGATCCTGTACATGAGAAACAAAATCAGCAAAACCTGAAGATCCATTCACAAGTGAAAGGTTTTCAAAAAACACATTTCGAATTCTTGAGGCATCTTCATGAAGCCCCGCGTCATACAAGTGTTGTATTGCTGTAGCACCAAAAATCACATTTATTCTACCAGCCGTATCTGGGTTATCGAAAAATGTTGCGCAACTGGTCAAACCTATCATTGCATTGGCCTTTGCAGAAATAAGTGGCCATTTATCATGGCAAAACGGCGGTCCATACCCATGTAATCCATCAGAGAAATGCTGACTAACCATAGGAATATAATCTGGTCCCAAACTATTCTTTACGATAATGCTGATATCAGTATTTAATTGGCGGAAAGTATCATAATACTGTTCTTTCCATCCATTATATGACAAAGAGTCGGCACAACCACGGCTCCATCGATCTAAATTGTGAGTGCAACTCCATGATGTCCGCTCAATAAGACGTCCTGTTGCAGTCGGTGAAAGATTGTAGTCAGTTAATATGACAGGCTCGATGTGGGCGTCTGGTAGTGAATTCTTATACAAATAATCAAAAAATAGGGGAGCATTTACATGATGATGCCCATCCATTTCCATATCAACACATCCAATCACAATTGGTCTGCCGGTTTGAGAAAAACGTGGAGAAATATGATGTTGGGTAAATTCATCCGCGTTCCATTTTGGATCGAATCCAAGACTTTGGGAAAAATAACGGTCATAAGCGATGGCAGTTAATGTACTCCCATCAGACAAAGTGAGCTGAACAAAATGATTATCCGCATCAGAGTTATCTGGAAGTTGGATTTGATGTGGAGCGCAAATAACTGCTTTATAATCCTGACGGACAAGTTCTTTTAATACAGTGTCACTTAGAGCAGTTTCTGGACTCCAAAAAATAATGGGGTTTTCCCCTGTTATTTTGCGAAACGACTCACGACCTGCACGAATAGAGATTTTTATATCATCTTGATTCATATCAGGCAAAATAGGGTGAAATTCAGGACAACCAACCATAGCATTGCCCTTCTGGGAAAACCGGTAGCTAGATTCAAATCCTCGTCGTTCTAATTCATTCAATGTCACGGGGAACATATTAAATGACATTTTCTTGAAATATTCAGATTGAGTTAAGGGATGGTAACAACTCCAATTGACTTCCTCTGTCCAATCCTTGCCATTTGGATCACTAGAGATATCCATAAACTTCTCATGATACGAAGTTCTGGGAGGTTGATATCCATGATAATGAATCGCAACTTCACGCCCTATCACAACTCCACCATAACTCAAACGAAATATGCTTGTATAGTGCTTTTTACATTGAACGTGCTGCAAAGTGATATATTATCGTAGAGGGAGGTGATACAGTATGCCTCTTATGGAAAATCCATTTATTCTGCCTGGAGCATTTCTGTTGGTTGCGATAGCCTCAATAACCGGCACCTACTTCGTGATGCACAGTCAGGTTCCACTCCCCGACAACTCACCTTCTCCCACCGCTCTAATTGCTACTATATCTGCAACTCCATTCACAGGAGCCAGTGCTACGGCAGTAGTGATGCCTGCTTCCGCGTCAGCCACAGCGACTCCTTCTCCCGCCCCCACACCTACACCCTCTCCAACAGTATCAAGTATGGGGAACCTGCAAATCGTCGGCACTACCAAACTAGACCTCAAAGTAGTGGCTACGCCAACTCCAACACCTACGCCGATTTCCACCCCCATCATGATAGATATTCAGAAGCAGAATCTTAATCTGAATTTTTAACCAGGAAAGGTGATATTCTACATTCATGACCAGAAAAAAACTGATTATGATGGGAATCATCTTATTTATTGTTACTGCGGGTGCAAGCTGGATTGTGTTTGCCCGCAGTAATCAAGTTGCTCACTCGATTTCTCTTGAACCTACCCCGACCCCCGTGTTGGACGACCGCGCCATTCCCTCAGCTCCGCCTGATTTAACCATTCCTGATCCAACTCCGGCTACGCCGTTTTCACTGACCACGGCCAAGCAAGTGGGTGTGTTGTTGCTAGGCTATGGAGGAGCCGGTCATCAGGGAGGATTTCTAACTGACGTCATCATCCTGATCAACTTCGATATCGCAAACAAGAAAATTGCGTTTATCCATATTCCCCGGGATCTCTGGGTCACCGTCTCTGCGGGAACAAATTCTATTCCTACCAAGATAAACGCCACGCTGCCATTAGGCACTAAAAGTGGTAATTATCCAACAGCCGATGTGGGCAAAGACGTGATCCTCAGAGGTGCATCGCTAACTAAGCAGGCAGTAACTGCGGTAACCGGGATCCCGATCCAATATATCATTGGCGTTGATTTTAATAACTTTGTCGGGGCAATTGATGCCCTGCGAGGTATCGAGGTACATGTCCCCACTGTTTTTGATGATCCCTGGTACCCGATCAAAGGCAGAGAGTTGGAATTGTGTGACCATACTCCAGAAGAAGTAACAGAATTATCCAGTAAATTGTCCGGATTCGCTTTGGAAAAAGAATTTCCCTGCCGTTATGAACATCTTCACTTTGATCCTGGTACAACGCATATGGATGGAGAAACTGCGCTCAAGTACTCTCGCTCACGTCATTCCACGAGTGATTTTGCCCGAGGTGAGCGTCAAATTCAGGTCCTCGTTGGAATTAAAGACAAGTTATTTAGCCTGAAAGCATTAGATAAAATTCCTGAATTCTTTAAAACACTTGGCCGTGCTGTAAAGACCGATATTACTCAAACCACCATTTCTGACGCTGCCTATTTTCTGAAAGATCTCCCCAGCTATACGATTCTACGATTAGGCTTATCCACTGCCAATGTGCTTCAGAGCGGAACATCGAGCAGTGGGGCGTCAATTCTCACCACGAAAAGTGGTGAAAATGACTGGACAAGTGTCCAGAGTTTTGTCAAATCTGAACTAGCAAAATAGCAGTCCCTCCTTAAGGTATAATTTGCAGTATGACTAAACCAAGTCACAAAAACATTGTCGTGATTGGCGGCGGTACAGGTACTCAAGTTGCTGTGAGTGGACTTAAAAAACATGATGTCAATATTACGGCAATCATTTCAGTGGCTGACAACGGTGGATCTACTGGTCGACTGAGGGATGAATTTGGATTTTTACCGGTTGGCGATTTGCGTCAGGCGTTGGCGGCACTTGCATTTGATAATGAACATGATTGGATTCGCCGATTATTATTGTATCGATTTGAAAAGGGTTCTGGGCTAGAGGGACATAATTTGGGCAATCTCGTGCTTACCGCACTTCAAGATATGGCGGGGTCGACACCACAAGCTTTAGAAATTGCTACTCAAATCTTTCGGCTTGAAGGATCAATTCTTCCCATCACCACCGATAATATTCAGCTCGTGATTGAATATGAGGATGGCACGGTAGAAGTGGGTGAGACGACGCTGGATCACAAGCACGGCGGCAAACGAATTGTGGGGATTAAAGCCTCTCCACGGGCCAACCTCTATCACAAAGCCAAAACAGCACTGATGAAAGCAGACGTGATTGTCATCGGCCCAGGTGATTTATATGGCAGCATTGCTGCCAATCTCGTCATAGAAGGGATTAAAGACACCTTTGCTCAAACCAAAGCCACCATTATTTCGGTGGGTAATTTAATGACTCGCTATACCCAAACCCATCAATTGTCGGGGCGAGACCATCTTGCAGTTATTGAAAAAATGATTGGTAGATCAGTTGATTACATTATTATGAATAATGAACCTATTCCCAAGCCAATTCTGACTCACTACGAAAGCGAGCACGAATTTCCAGTAAAAGATGATTTTGGTACAGATTCTCGAGTAATTCGTGCCCCGATCATTCGACATGTCCCCGTACCAAAAAATATTCATGATGGTGCCCCCAGAAGCTATTTGCGTCATGACCAGACTAAATTGGCTGATACAATAATGAAGTTAACAACAAAAGGTAAATAATTCTGTATGGATGCTTCAGTTAGCGCAATTGTTCTGGCGGCAGGGAAAGGGACTCGAATGAAGGCTCCTCCCGACTTAAACAAAGTTGCCTACCAGTTAGCCGATAAACCCATCATTTTGCACACCTACGAGATGCTTCAACAAGCTGGTTTGGAAAGCATTGTGGTTGTGGTGGGTTATGCCAGCGAATCAGTTCGTGAAGCACTTGGCGACAAAGTTGTCTACGCGGTTCAGGAGAATCCTCAAGGAACGGGACATGCGGTTAAAGTTGCGCTGCCATCACTTCCCATCCAATGCAAAACGGTCTTAAGCATGTATGGCGATGATTCAGCTTTTTATCCTCCTTCCTTGATCCAGACCCTGCTTGAGGAACATCATAAAATAGATGCTGATATATCCTTGGTGACTATCTATAAAGATGATCCAACAGGGTTGGGTCGAATTGTTCGCAGTGACAATGGAGAATTTACCGAAATTGTCGAAGAAAAAAATGCTTCCGATGCTCAAAAACTCATCCGTGAAATTAACACAGGACTGTTTTGCTTTAAACGTGATTTTCTCGAGGAAACAATTGATCAGATTACCCCCAATGCAGTATCAGGTGAACTCTACCTGACTGACATTATTCATATTGCTGTGTTAAACCATAAAAAGGTACATACTATCACTTGGAAATCAGATGATATTTGGTTTGGTGTCAACACACCAGAGCAATTAAAAGAAGCTGAACAGCGAATGATTCAAAAAAGTGCGGTAAAATAGCTCATTACTTGAAAAAGGAAATATATGCAAACCATTGAACTTCACGAAAAAGTTATCATAGCGTATACACAAGTTGCTGACGGCAACATGGACGAGCGTTTTTCAGATCGATCTGTCGTCATGCAAAATCGCCGCAAATTCCTCAATCAATTTAGCCTTAATCCCAAATTGGTTATTGAAGGGAAACAGATTGGTTCAGATAGAATCCTCGTCCTAAATGAAGAAAATACCAAAATGTGGTTTGGTGTCAATATCCCTGGAGTTGATGGATTTATTACCGATCAAAATGATGTTGGTCTATTGGTAAAGGTCGCTGATTGCGTTCCCGTGATAATGTATGACCCCACCAAACACGTGTTGGGGATATTTCATGTTGGGTGGACAGGTGCTGTCAAAAATATTCATCAAAAAGGTCTTCAAGCGATGATGTCTGCCTATGGTACCGACCCTGGAGATGTGCTTGTTTGGCTTGGCCCCAGCGCTCACAAATGTTGTTTTACCAGCAAAGATAAACCAGAACAAAGTGACGATCCAGCCTGGAATGATTATGTGAGTAATGAGAATAATACATGGAAGGTTGATTTAACCGGATATATCACAAATACACTCAATCAAGTTGGTATAAAGAAGAAAAATCTCACCATTGATCCTCAGTGTACGGTGGAAAATCCAGAATTGTTTTCTCATACACGTTCCAAAAAAGACGAAAGTCCGGAAGGACGCTTCCTTGTGCTAGCCAAACTGCGCTAATATAAAAGAAGTTATCGTTATAGTACGAAGGAACGTATTGTGAGTACACCATCATTTCTTCAGGCAGAAAAAATTCACTTTGTGGGTATCAAGGGAGTAGGCATGACTGCGCTGGCCCTCTGTGCGCAAGACAAAGGCAGTCAGGTTAGTGGTAGTGATGTTGACCAATCATTCGTAACTGATGAAGTGCTGCATCAGCGTAAATTAGAAAATATCACTGCACTTGATCCTAGCAATCTTCCCGCTGACACTGAGTTAGTCATTTATACAGGCGCCAATGGCGGGGTAAATAATCCTCAAGTTGAAGAAGCAAAAAAGCGGGGGATAAGGGCCATTTCTCACGCTGAAGCTGTCGGAGAGGCAATGGAAGGCAAGATCGGCATTTCTATTTGTGGAGTTGGTGGTAAAACCAGTACGGCTGCGATGCTCGCAAACATTCTTGAATATGCCAACCTAAATCCATCCTTTATTATTGGAGTGGGAAAGGTCCTCAATCTGCAGACTCCTGGCAGAATGGCTACCGGCAAACACATTGTGGTTGAAGCCGATGAGTATGCTGTATCGCCAGGATCAAATAATGCTCCACGGTTTAGTTTTCAGCATCCGCGCATTATTGTCTGTACGAATATTGCCTATGACCACCCTGATGTGTATAAGTCAGTTCAAGATACCCGCGAAGCATTTTCACACTTTTTCGAGACATTACCTGACGATGGAATTTTGATTGGTAATGGTGATTCTCCTTTATTCCGAGACATTACTGCGCGTGCGAAAACAATCTACTTTGGCAGAAATGAAAAGAACGATTGGTACATCAAAGATAGTTTTGTAGGGCAAGGCAAGCAACTACTTACCGTTGGTCATGGTAAAGAATCATTTAACTTAATGCTTTCCGTTCCTGGATTATTTAATGCAGGTAATGCACTCGCCGCGTATATTACTGCCCGAGAGTTGGGGGTAGAGCATCAAACTGTCATTGAAGGATTGCAGCTCTTCCGTGGGTCAAAACGTCGATTTGAAAAAGTGGGTGAGCGAGACGAAGTCCTTTATTTTGATGATTACGCTCATCATCCATCAGAAATTGCTGCCACCTTGACTGCAGCACGTGAGTGGCTTCCTCTCTATCGAATTATCGCGGTTTTTCAACCTCATACGTTTTCTCGCACCAAAGCATTGTTTGATCAATTTGTGACCAGCTTTAATCATGCCGACGAAGTGATTATTACTGACATATACGGTTCGCGTGAAGCAGATGATCCTACCATTTCAGGATACAAACTGGCCGAAGAAACCAAAAAACATCATCCTAATGTGAAATATATTCCTAAAGAAGACTTGATTACCTATCTGAAAGCCAGTCTTAAATCGTATGACGCGCTCTTTACCCTGGGAGCAGGAGATATTTATAAGATTCATGAAGCATTACTTCCATGATCGATAAAACGATATTTCAGTCAAATGCGGATCGAATAAAGGAAAATGAGCCCCTTTCTCTCCATACCTATATGAAAGTAGGCGGTCCAGCAGATTTGTTGATCGATGCTACCTCCACAACGGAACTGACCTCACTCATCGATAGCGCTACAAATGCTCATATTCCGATATATGTTATGGGAGGAGGATCAAATACGCTCTTTACTGACAAAGGTTTTCGAGGCCTTGTCATTATTAACCGATCATCCTCAAGTACGATCAATGCTGACTCAGGCTTAGTTGAAGTTGATTCTGGTTTGGCGACCAATGCGTTGGTTAATCAAGTTATTACGGCAGGATTGGGTGGGCTTGCCCCATTCTTAGGGATTCCTGGTTCTATCGGTGGAGCCGTGTATAACAATTCGCATTATCTTGATCAGTTAATTGGCAATTATGTTACCCAATGTACGGTATACGACCCGGTATCTGGTGTTAAAACCATGAATCATGACGATCTCCATTTTTCGTATGATTATTCAATACTTCAGGAAATGTCGGCTACGGTGCTGACGGTTACCTTTCAGTTAGAAAAAAGTGAAACAGCGATTCAGCGAGAAATTGCTACTGCTGCCCTAAAACGCCGCCAATCATCACAGCCGTTAACGCTGCCTAGCTCGGGATGTATATTCAAGAATTTTAAAGATCAAGCCAGTCACTATCCTAAAATTCCCCCCCACATTACCTCGGCCGGAGCCTTGATCGATCATGCAGGGTTAAAGGGGTTGAAAATGGGTGGGGCAGAAATTAGTCAAGTACATGCAAATTTCATTGTCAACACAGCCTCAGCAACGGCACAAGATATCATTGATTTAGCCAATAAAATCAGTACGATAGTAAAAGAGAGATATGGTATTTCTCTTGAAAGAGAAGTCTTTTTCGTTAATGAATACGGAGAAAGGATAACAGCATGAGCGCCTTTGAAATTACAGGTGGCACACCGCTTTATGGCTCGATTCGTTTAGGTGGAGCAAAGAATGCCAGCTATAAATTAATGATTGCGAGCCTATTAGGCTCATCAGAGTCGCGTTTACTTAATTTTTCACATATTTCTGATGTTCAATTGACTAGGGATGTTATTCAAAGTTTGGGCGGCATGGTTGATCAACGGGGAGAACGCACTTTATTTATCAACCCCACACATATGTCCAGCGATGCGATCTCAGATGATTATGGGGCCGCCTCTCGTGCCGCCCCCATCTTCATCCCGGCACTGTTGCATCGTTTTCATCACGCACGAGTTCCTATGCCTGGTGGAGACAAGCTGGGGAAGCGTCCTTTAGATTGGCATTTTGAAGCACTACGTGCCATGGGAGCTACGATTGACTATTTAGGTGAATCAATCGTGGCCAGCTGCGACAGATTGAAAGGAACTCGATATAAGTTTCCCAAAAACTCACACACGGGGACTGAAACCATTATCATGGCAGCGGTCCTGGCCCAAGGGAAAACTATCATTGAAAATGCCGCTTTGGAGCCCGAAATTGATGATTTAATTACCTTCCTCAACAACATGGGAGCGCATATCCGTCGCCGTGAAGGAAAAATAATTGAGATAGAAGGGGTGAAAAAATTACACGGGACGATTCATCGCATAATGCCAGACCGCAATGAGGCAGTCTCGTATGCATGTGCTGCCATCGCTACAAAAGGCGACATTATCGTCGAGAACGCCAAAGCGGATCATTTGGAAGCATTTTTAGATAAACTTGACGAGGTGAATGCGGGTTATGAAATCGGAAATTATGGGATTCGCTTTTTCTACAAAGAGGCACTAAAGGCTGCCGACATTATTACGCAGCCTCAACCTGGATTTATGACCGACTGGCAGCCACTGTGGGCAGTTCTGGCGACGCAATGTCATGGCGTTTCCATTATTCATGAAGCGGTTTACCCCCAACGGTTTCAGTACCTGGAACATCTGAATCAAATGGGAGTAAAAACTGAGTTGTTTAATCCTGATTGCGCGAATCCAGAAAAAACGTACAACTTTAACCTTCAGGAAGATAAGCCAGAATTTCTTCATGCTGTTAAGATTCATGGTTGTGCCAAATTAAAACCCATTACCTGTGAAGTGAAAGACTTACGCCATGGGGCCACAATGGTGTTAGCTTCTATGATAGCTCCCGGAACCTCTCGACTGACAAATATTGAGCAAATTGATCGAGGGTATGAAGACCTTGATGGGCGCTTGACTCAAATGGGTGCCCATATTAGTCGGGTTGTATAACTATGAAATTACATCGACATACCATTTCCTTTAAACATGCAGCAGACGGCATTAAATATGCCATTACTACTCAGCCAAATTTTCGGATACATTGCATAATTGCAACACTTGTACTAATTGCGGGGTGGTATTTTCATATATCCGGCCTTGAATGGGGTTTACTCATCTTCACGATTCTCTGGGTTCTGTTATCTGAAATGATGAATACCACGGTGGAATCAATGGTTGATCTCATAACGACCGAGTATCAGGAACAAGCAAAGGTGGCTAAAGATGTTGCCGCAGGGATGGTTCTTTTAGGGGCAATAGGCTCAATAATTATGGGAATAATCATTTTTCTACCCAAACTATGACACTTATCTTAGGTTTATTACTCACGTCATTCTTTATTACCGCTGCGGCGATCATTCCATTTATCAATTTACTTTACAAGCTGAAATTTCGTCGCCTAAGTCAATCTGCGTCAATAGACGCATTTGGAAAATTGACTCCTGTCTTTAATCTTTTTCATAAGCACAAGGCAGGTACACCACTTGGCGGAGGCTTATTGGTGATCGTAGCGGTTTCGCTGCTATTTGCGTTTATTTTTCCACTTCTGAAATTTTTTGGCATCACCATCACCCATATTCATCCACTCACCAAAGAAGTGAACGTCATCTTTTTTACGTTTATTTCCTTCGGGTTATTGGGGTTGTACGACGATACTAAAAAATTATTTGGCGTCACCAATAGTAATTTTTTTGGTTTACGCATGCGTCATAAACTGATCATTCAGATTGTGCTTGCCACCATTATTGCCTGCATGTTGTTTTTTGATTTAGGGATGCAAATCATCAACATTCCCGTTGTCGGACTCGTTCATTTGGGTTGGATGTACATCCCGTTTGCGGTATTCTGCATCATTGCGTTTGCCAACGCAGTCAACGTGACTGACGGTTTAGATGGTTTGGCCGGTGGAATTCTCATGATTACGTTGTTTGCGCTCTGGTTCTTGTCCGCCTCCATACTCGATACACCACTTTCAGTGTTTATCTCATTGTGGCTAGGCGCCTTAATCGCATTCTTGTATTTCAACGTCTATCCAGCGCGTATTTTCATGGGAGATGTCGGAGCACTCTCCTTTGGAGCAACCATTGCCGTCATCGGTTTGTTGCTTGGGAAAATTATTGCCGTAGCTGTAGTTGGTGGAATCTTTGTTTTGGAAGTGTCCAGTTCTCTCCTCCAGCTTGGATCAAAAAAAATTCGGGGCAAGAAAATCATTCCGGTAGCTCCGCTGCATCTTTGGTTTCAGAAAATCGGTTGGGAAGAACCAAAAATTGTTATGCGTTTTTGGCTGGCAGCTATTATGTTGGCCATATTTGGATTGTGGTTAGCAACCACATAACTTGATCACCAAAGGTATGACTCCACTCGAAAAAGCAAAACAACGATTTACGGGGAAGCGAGTTCTTGTAATGGGTTTGGGGTTGCTGGGAGGAGCAGTTGGTGATGTAAGATTTTTTTCCACGATTGGAGCGTCAGTACGTGCTACTGACAAAAAAACCGCTACAGAACTCGAGCCATCAATCGCGGCTCTGAAACATTTTCGCTGCGAATTTTCACTGGGTGGAGAAAAAGACGAGGATATTGATTGGGCAGATTGCATTCTTCGTAATCCATCTATACCCCAATCACATCCACTCCTTGAACGGGCACGACAACAAGGCAAGCCTATTATGATGCGTTCTACTCTGTTTGCAGAATTATCAGATGTTAATGTTGTAGGTATTACCGGAACTCGCGGAAAAACCACTACCACGGTAATGGTCTACGAACTGCTTAAACAACTTACAAAAAAACAAATTTTACTTGCAGGGAATATTGCTGGAATATCTGATCTTGAACTGTTGGAGCAAATACACCAGCCAAATGACTTTATTGCAGTTATGGAACTATCATCATGGCAATTACAAGGATTCAAAGACCAAAAAATTTCACCTCACATCGCGGTCATTACCAATCTACTTCCCGATCACCTCAATGCGTATCCAAACCTGGAGTTATATTACCAAGATAAGAAAGCAATTTTAGACTACCAACAACCAGATGATTATGCCATTTTAAACGCAGATCAACCAGAATTTAAGTCTTGGACCACCTCCATTCCGTCCCAAGTACGCTGGGTATCACCAAAAGACCTTTCTCCCGAACTTACCTTACAAATACCTGGGGAACACAACCGCATAAACGCCGCCCTCGCCCTTGAGGTATGTCGTGTATTGGAGTTAGACATATCGGCAGCAATCAACATTTTGAATCAGTTTCAAGGAGTGCCTTTCCGGTTACAGAAAATCGCCACCAAAAACAGTATTTCATTTATTAACGATACGACAGCCACCACCCCAACTGCATGCATGGCAGCCTTAGCATCATGTGTTGCCCCTCCCATTCTCATCTGTGGCGGGGCAGATAAACGGCTCCCGCTTGAAAGTTTTGCTCAAACACTTAATCATCAAACGAAATCAATGATTCTTTTGTCTGGATCCGGTACTGAATTACTTAAACCGCTCCTGGACACATCAAAAATTGCTGCAGAAGTTAATTCAATGCAGGCAGCTGTTAGTCGTGCTGTTCAAATCGCTCAGCCTGGTGATACGATTTTATTAAGTCCAGGATTTGCTTCATTCGGATTATTTAATAACGAATTCGATCGAGGGGAACAATTCAATCAATGCGTCAACGTTCTGCCATAAAACGTGCTGTTCGCTCGTCAGATAAACATAGTCGTCCTGATTTCGCTATCATTGTCATTATTCTTGGACTGATAGCGTTTGGCGTGTTGATGGTTTTCGATGCATCAATTGTGGAGGCATATCATGAGATTGGTAATCAATGGTATTTTATTGAAAATCAAAGTAAATCAGCGGTAATTGGCCTGATTGCCGCACTGATTACCTTTTTTTTCCCGTTAAAAAAACTAGAAAAATTATCACTCCCCATTATTATTTCTGCGCTCTTTTTTCTTATTATTGTTTTGATTCCAGGGATAGGCCAAAAAGTACAGGGGGCGCGTCGCTGGATCAGTTTTGGGCCTGCCAGATTTCAACCATCTGAATATGCAAAATTGGCAGGTATCATATATTTATCTGCCTGGTTTTCCAAACCCAGACCAGCTCGATCATTTGCAGTTCTCTTGGGATCACTTATTGGGCTGATTATGCTTGAACCGGACATGGGAACCTGTTTGGTTATTATTGGAATTGCCGCGATTATGTATTTTCTTTCAGGTGCTCCGCTCAAGAAAATAGTGCGGTTGGCTGGTCTTGGTGTTGTTGGTTTAGTAATGTTAATCTTAGTAGCTCCATACCGTCTTGACCGAGTAAAAACCTTTTTTAATCCCTCGCATGATTCGCTCGGGGTGTCATATCATGCTCGCCAAGTCATGATTAGTCTTGGGTCTGGAGGGTTGACCGGCACAGGGATTGGCAAATCGAGACAAAAGTTTCAATATTTGCCCGAAGCTTCTACTGATTCTATTTTTGCCGTTGTTGGAGAAGAATTAGGTTTTCTTGGCGCCGTCACACTCATTATTGCCTTGAGTATTATTGTTATTCGAGGGATGAAAATTGCACGTCGTGTATCGGATCCATTCATTGCCAATATTGCAGCGGGAGTGACAGCTTGGTTTGGGGTTCAGGTGATATTAAATTTAATGGCTATGGTTGGACTTGTTCCTCTTACAGGAGTGCCGCTGCCGCTGATTTCATATGGAGGCTCGTCACTGGTGACCATGTTGGCAGGAATAGGTTTACTGCTTAATGCATCCAGGTATCAAGAAACAAAAGGAAGAGCACAATGAAAATTGTTCTGACTGGTGGACACCTAACACCTGCATATGCTTTTTCCGAAATAGCGCAGGCCAATCAAGATAAAGTAATCATGATTGGATCACTTGATAGTGATTCAATTGAAAGTCAAGAAATGGCCAAGGTGGGTGTGGAGTATCGCCACATCTCAACCATAAAGTATGATCGTCATCACAAATTCATTTCCTTCTTAAAGTTGCCTGCTTTAATCTTTTCGATATCACAGTCAATTCAAATATTGAAACAATTTCGGCCCAATATCGTCGTCACGTTTGGAAGCTACAATGCAGTTCCTGTGGCAATTGCCGCCTATTGTTTGCATATTCCCTTCGTCACCCATGAACAAACTCAAACAATGGGCTTTGCCAATCGGTTATTGGTCCGATGGGCATCAGTGAAAGCCATCTCGTATGAATCAACAAAATCAGCATATGGAGATAATTCGACAATTGTAACGGGCAATATAGTACGAAAAGACATTTGGGTCCCTCCGACAAAACCTCCGTTTGAATGTAATCAAAACAAACCAATTCTTTTTATTACGGGAGGGAATCAAGGGTCACAAGCCATCATTGACGCGATCATGCCGATGCTGGATTCCTGGAATAACCAATATCAACTAGTCATTCAGTACGGAAAAACATCCTTTGCTGCAGACAAGCTGCCAAATGGCATATATTGCAAACCGTGGTTTTCTGCTCAAGAAACTGCGTGGTTGTTTCATCACGCTCACCTTGTAATTTCTCGGGGAGGAGCGAATACGGTTGCCGAGCTGATGGTCGCGGGAACCCCAGCCGTCATCATTCCATTGCCAAATACAACAGGTGATGAACAAACAAAGAATGCTGAGATATTAGCAAGAAACACCGCGGGTATTGTCATCGAACAATCGTTGCTTAATACGCAACTACTTCAGACTTCACTAGATCAAGTGGAACAGAATTATTCACAATATGCCAGTAATGCCAAACAATTACGTTCGCTTCAAGATGAGCACGCCGCTGACAAGTTATATCAGGCGGCCAAACAACAAGCAAAGTTATCATGATAAAGACTCGACAACGACAGCTATCCAGATTGACATGGGGATGGAAATTAAAATTACCAGAAATTTCAGTCAGCAATACCCAGACAAGATGGTGGATTGCGACATGCTGTTACATTGCAATTGTCGGGGTATGTATATTTGGTCCACTGCTTCGGGTCAAACAGGTAGTTTGTGAAACAAACACACAAGAACCGTGTCTTGACTTTGTCGTGCCGGAATTAGCAAAATTTAAAGGACAGCTCATTTATCTACTCCATACCAATGATATCGCTAAACGGATTTTTACGAATATGCCTGAAGCTCGTCAGGTAATCATTACTCCCATTTGGCCCAATACATTAAAAGCAGATATAACTATGCAACCGGGTTTTGCCAATCTTAGCATCCCTGCATCTACCTCAGCCTTTCTGGTGGGAAAATCTGGACAACTGATCACGGTGCAACCAACCCCCAATCCGCAGTTACCCACAATTATTGCCTCATCGGCCGCCGATCTCATAATTTCTGATCAATTATCTAATCCATCATTAACCGCAGCATTGGATATTATTAAAAATTGTCAAGAAATTGGAAGAAAAGTTTCAACAATAAATATTGTCTCAGCACAAAATATTCTAGTTGATTTAGATGACGGACAAAAAGTAATTTTTACCAGTCAAAAATCGATTCAGGAACAAGTTTCGCGGTTGCAACTCATTTTCTCCCAGACTACAATTAATCTGACTAACAAGGTGATTGATTTACGGTATGACCGTCCTGCCTTGAAACAATCAATATAAGGTATACTAAAGCCATGGCTAAAGGCAAAACTATTGCGGCGATTGATATTGGTACAGAAAAGATTTGTACAATCATTGCCAATCGTTCAGAGGAAACAGATAAAGTAACTGTCGTTGGGGTCGCAGCAACACCCAGCAGAGGATTAAGAAAAAGTCAAATTGTTGATTTAGAAGAAGCAATTCAAGCCATTACCGTGAGCGTTGAAGCAGCTGAGCGAATGGCCGGAGATTCAATCTCTTCAGCCTATATTTCCATTTCCGGTTCACATATTGCCTCTCAAAATTCAAAGGGAGTTGTTGCTGTCGCCGAACCAGAAGGTGAGATTACAGATACTGATGTAGCTCGAGTCATTGATGCCGCTAAAGCGGTGTCTTTGCCGTCTGCACGCGACATTATTCATGTAATCCCCCGAGATTTTACCGTAGACTCTCAAGTGGGAATAAAAGATCCCATTGGCATGACAGGAGTCAGACTTGAAGCGGAAGCTCACCTAATAACCGCCTCTTCTACTGCCATCAAAAATGCCGTCAAATGTATGTCTGAGGTAGGTATAAATGTTTCGGGCATCATCTTTTCCGGTTTAGCCAGCTCACATGCCGTTCTTTCTGAAACAGAAAAGGAATTGGGCGTCATTACCGTGGATATTGGGGGAGGCAGCACGAGTATAACTGCCTATGTTGAAGGATCAATTGCGTTTTCCTCGGTAATCCCGATTGGAGCCCGAAACATTACGAATGATCTTGCCATCGGTATGCGGCTCAGTCTGGCAAGTGCAGAAAAAGTAAAGTTATACCTTTCCAAAGCTCAGAAAGAACCGCTAGCTCACACATCATCTCGAGTAGGAGAAATGTCTAAACTCAAACGAGAGCAAGATATTATTGATCTATCAACCCTAGGTATTACTGAAGAGACGGCAACTGCATCTCAAAAAGCGTTAGTTGAGGGAATTATTAAACCTCGGTTACAAGAATTATTCACGCTGATTGCAGGGCAACTGAAAGATGCGGGATTGACGAATCAAATTCCGGCAGGAGTAGTAATAACCGGCGGCGGAGCAGACACGGTCGCGGTGGTTGAAACAGCCAAACGGATACTTTCTCTCCCTGCCAGAACGGGGATTCCTAAAGGATTAAGTGGTCTTGTTGATGAGTTGTCCGCTCCCGCTTTTTCCACGGCAACAGGATTAATACTTCATGCGCTCCATGCGCACGACGAGGCATTAACGTTTACTAAAAAGACAAAAATCGCTTTTAAACTGCCCTCCGTAGGCCCACTTGACAACCTCTATAAGAAACTCATAGACTTAGTCAAATCGTTTTTACCCTAACTTGCCCAAAACCTGCCCCGTGATACAATCAAAACGCACCATTGGTGTGTTAAAAAGAAGGAACTCATTATGGCACTGGTTAGACCCGACAGTAATACATTCGCCAAAATTAAAGTAATTGGCGTAGGTGGAGGTGGAGGAAACGCCATCAACACCATGATGGATATCCAAAAAATTAAAGGCGTTGAATTTGTTTCCGTCAACACAGATTCCCAGGCACTTCTCAATAATCAGGCTACTACAAAAGTTCAGATTGGTGACGCACTTACCAAAGGTCTTGGCTCTGGGGCTGATCCGGAGATTGGTACACAAGCCGCGGAAGAATCACGCGCCAGTATTCAGGAAATTGTTAATGGTACCGACATGGTCTTTATTACCGCCGGTATGGGTGGTGGTACCGGTACGGGAGCCAGTCCCATCATTGCCGAAATCGCTAAAGAAAGCGGAGCACTTACAGTAGGTGTGGTGACCAAACCATTCCAGTTTGAAGGTAAACGTCGAATGATTTTGGCAGAAGAGGGAATTGAAGCTCTTAAAAGTAAAGTTGACACACTTATTGTCATCCCCAACCAACGACTCATTGATGTTGTGGACAAAAAAATGTCTTTATTGGAGGCCTTTAAGGTAGCCGACTCCATTTTGGGTCAAGGTGTCCAGGGTATTTCCGATTTAATTACCATGCCAGGGTTGATCAATGTCGACTTTGCTGATGTCCGAGCCATTATGACTGATGCAGGTTCTGCATTGATGGGTATTGGACGAGGAGTGGGTGAAGGAAGAGCGATAACCGCAGCCAAAGCAGCTATCGAATCGCCATTGCTAGAAATTTCTATAAATGGTGCCAGAGGGATCTTGTTTAACATTACTGGTGGTCAAGATATGACCATGTCAGAAGTAAACGAAGCAGCCCAAATTATTTCTCAAGCTGCAGATCCAGATGCCAATATTATTTTTGGCGCTGCCATTGACGATGCCATGGGTGATGAAGTAAAGATTTCCGTCATCGCTACCGGTTTTGATGAAACCTATAACGGTTCTAAATTATTTAATCCATCCATTGCACGTTCCATCAACATTAACCAACCATCTCTTATCCCTGATGCTCCCGCCATGGACTTTTCTGATGCTCAACCTCAACCAATTGTTTCCGACGAAGATGTCACTCCGATTCCTTCTACTGCTAAAGTTGATGAACCAAGTCCGATGCCAACATCATCTGCCACGGATCCTGTTGAGGACGAATTCGACATCCCCGCCTTCCTAAGACGGAAATAATAGCTGATCTCTGGTACCATATACTCATGATTAAAACGATCTTCGTGGATTTGGGCGGGGTATTGATTGAGAATCCTGCCGAACCTTTTATTCAATTCTCAGCTTCAAAATTAGGTATCCATCCATCAATATTAAAACCATCATTGGATAAATTTCTTTCTGACTGGCAAAAAGGTTATTTTGACGAACCAGAATTTTGGCTGCGGGTGACTTCTGATTATGGCGATCCCCAAAAAATTTCTGAATTGATTTGGACATTAGCGATACAGAATTGCTATCAAGAAAAAGCTGATGTATTCAGCCTTGTGCGTCAATACAAACAAAGGGGTTATAAACTCGCACTTCTTTCCAACACAGAAGCTCCGGTTGCCGCCTATATTCGTAAACAACCATCATTTGATATATTCGACAAACTCATCATGTCCTGCGAAATTGGACTAATTAAACCAAATCGGGAAATGTTTGAATTTGCACTCAAGACGATGAATATTGCTGCCGATGAAGCCGTCTTCATCGACGATCGCCAAGTAAATATTGACGGTGCCCAAGCACTTGGCATTCAGTCATTTTTGTTCAAAGACTCCATATCTGATATACTACTGCCATAAAACAGCGCTATGGAGTTAAGTTATCCCTTAACCAGCTGATTGAAGAAAAATCGAGTCAAACTCGACAAGTAGACCAATCCGGGTAAGCCCGTTATAGCAGGAATAAGTCAGGGTATAGGATTTAGGATAGAGGGTTTAGTGAGTTCTGCTTACTATTCGCTATGAACTAAAAACTGACCCCTAAAGTAAGGTGGCACCTTCCCGTTATGGGAACCTTTCACAAGGTTTATAGGTGCTTTTTTTGTAGGTACGGTATAAATAATGCTAAAAGGCAAATCATGACAGACATACACGTTGATTCATTTAAAATGCCATTAAACTTCTCCGAAATGGAAGAGCGGGTTCTGGATTATTGGGATGAGAAGCATATCTTCGAGCGCTCCGTTAATGAGCGGCCAGACGGTAAACCCTTTGTCTTTTATGATGGTCCTCCTTTTGCCACAGGCTTACCTCACTATGGTCACCTCCTTGGATCCATCATGAAGGATATTATTCCGCGGTATTGGACCATGAAAGGCTACCGCGTCGAACGGAGATGGGGTTGGGATTGTCATGGGCTACCGATTGAGAATATTATCGAGCAAGAACTTGACTTAAAAGGTGGAAAAAAGGGCATTGAAGATTACGGCATTGCCAAATTTAATGATGCCTGCAAGGCAGCAATCTTGCGTTTTGATTCAGAATGGAAAAAAGTGATTCGTCGAGTGGGTCGATGGGTAGATATGGAGCATTCCTACAAAACCATGGATACCTCATATATGGAATCAGTGTGGTGGGCTTTTAAGCAGCTGCATGATAAAGAATTGGTATATCAGGGTAAAAAGGTAATTCTTTATTGTCCAAGATGTGCTACACCGTTAAGTAATTTCGAAATTGCCATGGATAATAGTTATAAAGATATTACCGAAGACTCAACTACCTATAAATTTCCCGTAGAAGATCAAGAAAAAACTTACTTACTTGCCTGGTCCACCACCCCATGGAACAAAATTGCTACTCCTGCACTTGCGGTCAATCCCACATTGACGTATGTCAAAGTGAAACAAAACGAAGAATTTTACATCCTCGCCGAAACCAGACTCATGATGCTGCAGGGTGAATATGAGGTTGTAGAGAAATATACGGGGAAAGAGCTTGAGGACATCCATTTCATCCAACTATACGATTTTTACCCAGAACGAAATGGAAAACGTGCCGGCGTCGTGGTGGCGGATGAATTTGTCACGGCAGAAGAAGGAACAGGCATTGTCACCTTAGCTATTTATGGCGAGGACGACTATCGAGTCATGATGAAGCACAACATCCAACTTGTAGAACATGTTGATGAGGAAGGAAAATTTAAACCAGAAGTCACTCCTTGGGCAGGAATGTATATCTTAAAGGCAAATTCATTAATTGATGAAGCACTTCGTGAGCGCAATTTGATATATAACATAAAGCCACTTACACACAGCGTTCCTACCTGCTATCGATGTAATACCAGGCTCTACTATGCTCCCTTACCTGCCTGGTTTGTTGATATCCAAAAATTGAAATCGCAGCTTGTCAAATCAAATGAAAGTATATCTTGGTATCCAGAACACTTAAAACGGGGGAGGTTTGGAAAAGGTTTAGAGACGGCGCCTGATTGGAATATTTCCCGATCCCGCTATTGGGGAACACCGATGCCAATTTGGGCCAACACTTCGTCGTCGCACTTCCGCATTATTGGTTCAATTGACGAGCTCAAACAGTGGGCAGTGGACAAAAAACAAGTAGAACACATCACTGATATTCACCGTCAATATCTTGACGACGTAGAGCTATATCTCGATGACGCTAAGACAGTTACCGGCAAACGCATCAAAGAAGTGTTTGACTGTTGGGTTGAGTCTGGATCGATGCCATATGCTGCCGAGCACTATCCATTTGAAAACAAACAGAAGTTTGAATCACGTTTTCCCGCGCAATTCATTTGCGAATATATCGCCCAAACTCGTGCTTGGTTTTATACCCTCCATGTAATGTCGTCTGCATTATTTGGAAAACCATCATTTGAAAATGCATTAACCACCGGCACCATCATGGCCGAGGATGGATCAAAAATGAGCAAAAGCAAGCGGAATTTCCCTGATCCAATGCAAGTCATAAACGAGTATGGAGTTGATTCACTCCGCCTCTATTTTTCTTCATCTCCCATCATGAAAACTGCGGAAAATATTAACTTCAGTAAAGCTACCATCAATGAAATACGTAAAAAAGTCATGAACATTGCCTGGAATGTTTTTACATTCTACAAGCTGTATGAAAGCAATAGTGATGAGATGACCTTCCCCAAAAATCCAGAACACATTATGGATAAGTGGCTTGTAAGTGTTACTGAATCGATGACAAAAGCGGTAATGGAATCAATGGATCAGTACGACGTTGTTGCCGCATCAAGGTTATTGATGGAGTATATCGATAAACTCTCTACCTGGTATCTCCGTTTAAGCAGAGAACGACTCAAGGATGAAACAAACCAAGGGGCCCGACAAACACTCAAGGCTGCCATCTATCGTTGGTCGCTATTAATTGCTCCATTTGCCCCTTTTATTGCTGAAATGCTTTATCACAATATTGGTGGAAAAGATTCAATTCATCTGGAATTGTTGCCAGCGGTGGATAACTCGTTAATCGATGAGCAGCTCACGACCAACATGACTACCGTTCAAGCAATTGTGACCGAGGGGCATGCAGCCAGAAAAATAAGTGCACTGAGCCTAAAACAACCATTGGCAAGCGTCACAATTACAGGAAAGCAGCCACTTGATGCGATATATGAAGCCATCATTAAACAAGAATTAAATGTAAAAACCATTACGTGGACAGATGAATCTGCCGCGCAGTCCGTTATTACATTGGATACTCATCTCACTCAAGACTTGATTGATGAAGGGAAAGCCAGACTAATCGTGAGAGATATTCAATCTGCTCGAAAATCAATCGGAGCCAAGCTTGATGATTATGTTCGGGTAGAATTACCAGAATGGCCCGCTGAATATGAAGCCTATATCAAAGAAAAAGTGAAAGCAAAAGAGCTTAGTAAAGGACCAGTATTGAAAGTGATGCCAATAGATGTCTAATTCCCTCACCAGGGTCATAAGCATTATGTTGCCTGTCATATTCTGTCTGGCGGCAAGTATCTCTATTCTTCATTCAATTACTCCGTCGTTCGCAATATACCAACTCATTTTTGCTGCTGCTGGATTATGTATCGTTATTTTATTGTCTCGGATCGACATTGAACGATTCACTTTTTCACCGATGCTCTGGTATTGGTTGTCAGTCATCCCGCTTGCATTAACTGAAATTTTTGGAGTCGTTAGCCGTGGGTCAACTCGATGGATTGATCTATTTGGCTTTAGATTTCAAACATCAGAAATGGCTAAGATATCGCTGATTATGTTTGCCGCCAGTTGGCTCAGTCAGCATGACATTTCCAAGTTTAACAACACAGTTCGTTTTTTTGCGCTACTCTCAGTGCCATTATTGTTAGTGTTTATTCAGCCTGATTTGGGTTCAACTCTCATGCTTGCGGCAATTTGTCTCGTCGCCATTGTTGTGGCTGGAATTCCTTTTAAGCAGTTGGGAATTATTGCATTAATCTGCTGTTTATTGGTGCCAGCCGGGTATTTTGTACTTCAGCCATATCAGCGATCAAGAATTGATAGTTTTTTAAATCCTCAACTTGACCCACTTGGTAACGGATATAATTCGTTACAATCAACCATTGCTGTTGGCTCTGGAAAAATAATTGGCAGGGGTTTGGGACAGGGGACGCAGAGTCATTTGCGATTTTTGCCAGAACGTCATACCGACTTCATTTTTGCCTCATTTATCGAAGAACTGGGCCTTATTGGCGGCCTAATTATCATTGCCTCATACGTTTGGCTAGATATCGGTTTAATTCAAACCGCCAAAAACGCCACTTCGCCGACTTCTGCTCTAATTGCTCTCATGAGCGCGGGTCATTTTACGATTCAAGCAGTCGTGAATATGGGTATGAATATGGGAATATTCCCTATCACGGGAATCACATTACCTTTTATCTCATACGGCGGCAGTTCTTTACTCAGCTCACTTACCATTATTGGGATAAACCTAAGCATTACGCTGCATGCCAAGAATTCATTTTCACAACTAGAAATTAGATAAAATATAAAAATTGCATATTTATTCGTTCCCTGATACAATCACCCTCTGAGAACCTCAATATTTTGAAAGGCACGACAGCAATGGAATACGCCGTCATATCATTACATAACAACCAATATCTGGTTAAACCAGGTGAAAAAATTATTGCTCTGGGAGAAATGGGCAAAGTTGGTGATATAGTTAAAGACGCCAAAACCTTATTGGTAAAAGACGGCGAAGTCACTATTGGTACTCCCCAAGTCGACACGCACATTGATTTAAAAATAGTAGAAATCAGCAAGACTGACAAAATTGATGTCTTCAAATACCGCGGCAAATCACGATACCGCCGACACACGGGTCATCGCCAAGCTACTACGGTTCTTGAAGTCGCTGGTGCCAAAAAAACCGAAAAAGTCGCTACAGAAAAAGCTGCTGTAAAACCAGCCAAGAAAACAGCCGTAAAAAAAACTAAGTAAATCGTATGTATTACATCTTGTTGGGGAAAAGCGCAGATTTAGCTTTCGCTGAAGTTGAGGCGCTGGCTAAGCGTTTTGGAATTTCTCAACCAACAAGAATTTCCACATCATTTTGTTCCATCGATGACATTCCTGATGTTGACGGCTTTTGTCAGGCAGCAGGCAGCATAGTAAAAATCTACCAATCACTTTCAGAATCTGACACAGTGAAAACGATCGCTGAGGACCTTATCATCGCTCAACAAGAACATTTCGCTCTTTCCTCATTCCAACGTTCTGCAGATCTTAAAAATCAAGCGAATCGTATTAAAGACGAACTTAAAAATGCAGGAATTAAACCTCATTTTCGAATTCTAATAGACCCGTTTGAATCGGCGGGCATAACGACGAAAACCACCGAATATTGTTGTAACGATATCGAGAACTTGCCCGAGGTTCTCAAAACAGTCGCGGTACAAGATTTGTATTACTGGACCGAAAAGGATTATGGTCGTCCCGCGATAGATCCCCACTCAGGGATGATGCCTCCAAAAATTGCCAGAACTATGCTAAATCTAGCTATAACAAAAGATCCTACATTGGTCACGGTCTACGATCCATTTTGTGGCTCTGGCACGATTCTTGTAGAAGCACTCGATCTAGGCTGCACGGTAAAAGGATCAGATCTAAGTAAAAAGGCAGTTAATGCTTCCCGTGCTAATTGTGATTGGTTTCTCAAGAAACATCAAAAAAATAATCAATATACCGTTTTTGAAGCTGATGCAGTTCACATCTCTAATCAACAAATTCCAAAAGCCGTCGATGCAATTGTCTTTGAAGGGTATCTTGGACCGCCTTCGCCCGATTACGCACGAATTCCTGACATTATGAAGGGGATGGAAAAGCTGTATAAAGGCGTCTTTAAACACCTCTATTCATATCTTCGCCCAGGCGGCTTACTTGTCTGCGCTTTACCAGAAATGACCGTCAATCAGCGCGTGAAAAATCTAGATGAGATCATTGACTGGACTAGTGCGCTTGGATATACTCGATGTGCTCAATATACATATGGTCGTCCACAAGCTGTCGTGAAACGGTCAATTTATGTTTTGCAAAAGAAACTTGAGTAGCGTAAAATACCTCGGCCTCCTAATGAGGGAATTGAAAGGATAAAATCATGTCTAAAACAAAAACACAGGGTAAAACAAATCAGCATAAAAATCGACCCGGTAATCGACTGGGCGTCAAAATATATGGTGGTCAGGCTATCAAAACCGGGCAAATTATTTTGACCCAAAAAGGCACCAAAGTTCATGCACACAAAAATGTGGGCACGGGCCGTGATCACAGTCTATATGCCTTGAAAGATGGTGTTGTTACATTCCTTACCAAATTAGGTAAAAAATTTGTAGCCGTCAGTTAAAACAAACATGGATACGCCCAAAGGCGACTTACTCGATATCCAATTTCTTGAACCCAATCCGCTTCAGCCGCGCGGGTCTATTAATCCTGACTCTATTGCTGACCTTGTCGAATCAATTAAGCAGCATGGTATTCTTGAGCCACTCATCGTGGCCAAAACTCCTGCTGGCTATCAAATAATTGCAGGAGAACGTCGTTGGCGCGCAGCCAAGATCGTTGGTCTAAAACAAGTTCCTGTTGTCATCAAAGAGACAACCCCACGCGGCATGTTAGAGATGGCGATTATTGAAAATATTCAACGCTTCGATTTAAACCCCATTGAGCGGGGTAAGGCGTTTGAACGGCTCATGCGTGAATTTCACCTCCAAGCAAGTGAAATCGGAACTCGTATTGGCAAATCATCATCCTTTGTATCAAATTCTATCCGTCTTCTTGCCCTTCCAGACGCGCTAAAAGACGGCTTATTAAGTGGTGTCATCACTGAGGGCCATGCACGCGCATTAGCCGCAATTGAAGATACGCGTACTATGATTGAAGCCTACAAGATCGTATTGCGTGAATCTGCCTCTGTGAGGCGTGCTGAAGAACTTGCTCGACGCTTCAAACATCAGAACAAACAGGTATTTCCTCCCAAAACAGATCTTTCCAAAACACTCATTGTTTCGGATGTTCTAGATCGCATGCAACAAGATATTGAACGATCTCTTGGACAACTTGCTAAAGTAAAATTAAAACAATCACTGAGAGAAACTCGAGTTATCATTACACTCAAAGGTGCTCCAACGAGTACCAGTAACGTTCTCGAACGAATCTACACCGCCATTAAATCTTCTAAGTAGAAAAAACACTTTTCAAAAAAATGTGCCAAGAGTAGGAGTCGAACCTACATATCGTGTTTTTCAGACACGCGTCGTGAACCGCGTTGACTATCTTGGCATTTTAGGTGGCCGCTGAGGGGATCGAACCCCCGACCTTTCGGATGTAAACCGAACGCTCTAACCAGCTGAGCTAAGCGGCCGGTTTGTGCAGCATCTGGGACGAAGTCAGAACCTATCTAACTTCCTCGACCGATTCTAATGAGAAAGCTAGTCTCATTATTGCTTTCGCTCACTTCAAGAAGGAGTATAAGCCATGAATCAGCTAGATTCATCCCC
>CAZKMY010000005.1:7765-30320 GCA_964554085.1 uncultured Pseudomonadales bacterium | reverse complement strand
CGAAGTGAATCAAGCGCGTGTTCTAACCTACCCATGGCATTGAGTCGTGGAGCGATAATGTAATTTACATGGTATGGTGTGATCGGATCTGCCTCACTTATTTGTGCCTCAGAAAAGAGAGCTTGTATTCCCGGTCGATGAGTTTGCCTCAAGGATGTAAGTCCAAATGCAACCATGCTTCGATTCGCACCAGTTAACGGCATCATGTCAGAAATGGTACCGATGCAGGCTAAATCAAGTGTGCTTTGGGCTGCTTCAGGCAAAAGTGTTTTAGCGATCATCCAAGCAACGCCTGCACCGCACAGTTGAGTCGTATGGACGATAGCATCGGCATCGGGCATTTTGGAACCAGGCTGATGATGGTCGGTCACGATAATGGAAATATTTTTGGCTTTTGCCCAAGCAATTGCCTCGTGAGCCACAATTCCATTGTCAACTGTGATGAGAAGGGGGGTTAGGGTACAGGGGACAGGCAATAGAGCTAGGGCATCTTCAAGACCTTTTATTGAAAGACCGTAGCCGTGTGTTTCTCGACTGGGGATAAAGGGATAGGCGGTAGCGCCCAATGCAGTTAACGTTTCCCACATGATGGCGGTGGCGGTGATTCCGTCTGCATCATAATCACCAAAAATAATCATGGGTTGGTTGGTAGCTATAGCCTGGTTTATCATGGCTATGGCTTGAGTTAATTGTTTTGGATCAATTCCCGTTGTTTCTGGAGCAATTGTATTTGGATCTTGGGGGTGTAAAAATTTTGCTTTAACTGATGAATTGGTGATACCACGGTTATTAAGAATTGAGGTAATTATGGCCGTTTCGCGGTTTTTTATTGTTGGATCAGGAACTGATTGAATATTCCACTGCATAGTGATTTATCTTATGGAACTCGCTTTCAAAATGCAAAGAGCAATTTGTCGGGTACAATAGATATAGATGAATTTATTGTTATCACAGCCAGTTTTGTATGTGGTGTTTGCCTTGCAGAAAGCCGGTTTTGAAGTATCGGTGGTCGGCGGAGCTGTCCGGGATATTCTGTTGGGACGACCAACTACAGACTGGGACTTTACCACAAATGCGAAACCAGAAGAAATCATGCGGGTGTTTGAACACCATTTTTATACCAATGCATTTGGAACCGTTGGCATTCCTTTTGCCGGTCTTTTACAAGAAATGACTGCAGCGGGTTGGCATGTGAACGGTGAGTTGGCTACAGATCCTTTGTGGGTGGATCAAATTATTGATGTAACCACATACCGATTTGAGTCAGGATATACTGATAATCGTCGCCCTGATCAAGTTAGTTGGGGAACACAACTTGTTGATGATGTAGCACGAAGAGACTTCACGATTAATGCTTTGGCTCTCTCTATTGATCAAGAACAACTGAAGAATGGCATTCATGAGCGGGTGAATGATGTTCGAGTTGAGGTGGTGGACTACTTTAACGGGGAACAAGATTTGGCCAATCACTCGATTAAGGCAGTTGGTAACCCAACGGAGCGATTTCAGGAAGATGCACTGCGTATGATTCGAGCTATTCGGTTGGGAGCTCAGTTAGGATTTACGATTGAACAAGAAACGCTTAAAGCAATTCAGGATAACGCGGGCTTAATTGAGCGAATTAGCGGTGAACGGATTCGGGATGAATTGTTCAAGCTGTTGAAGTCGGATTATCCAGCAGAAGGAATTCAATTGCTCGCAAATTCTGGTCTATTGCACTACATTCTTCCCGAACTGATCCCTATGAAAGGGGTAAAGCAAGGAGGTCATCACATTTATGATGTGTGGGACCATAGTATCGAAGCATTGCGAGGATGTCCAAGCACTGATCCCCTGGTTCGTTTCGCAGCCCTTTTGCACGATGTAGGAAAGCCAAAAACTGTACGACATCAAGGCCCTCGAGGAGTAACGTTTTATGGCCATGAAGTGGTGGGGGCCAGGATGGCTAGAGCAATCGCTGAACGACTTAAACTGACGAATGATCAACGAGACAAGTTGGTCACTCTGGTTCGTTGGCACATGTTTGTGTATGATCCCCAGATGACTGATGGAGCCATCCGTCGATTTATAAAAAATGTGGGTTTAGCAAATATTAACGACATGATGCTCTTGAGGGTAGGTGATCGAAAAGGTGGAGGAAGTAAATCAACCTCATGGAGATTAACTGAATTACAACAACGGATTGGTGAACAGCTCTATGAACCGATGAGTCTAAAAGATATGGTGATTGACGGTAACGATCTGATGACAGAATTACACATGACACCAGGACCTCATATGGGAAAACTACTCAATATACTGTTTGATGAAGTGATTGAAGATAGCTCGAAAAATAATAAAGAGTATCTTTTGAATCGAGCGAAAGAGTTGCTTAATTCGTCATCCCAGACATGATCTGGGATCCATATATATTATGATTATTTGTATAAGCAAAGCTTTTAACGCTTATTTAATAAATCTATTATTGTTCTCTTGTTATAGATTGCGGGTCAGGCCCGCAATGACGATTGAAAGATTATTTTCTTTTTTTGGAAAAAAGATTGTCCCACAAAATTAGCAGGGGGGCGGCGGTAAAGGTGCTGGAGTAAGTACCAGTGACCGTACCAACAAGAAGGGCGAAAACGAACCACTTGGTAGTTTCGCCGCCCATGAGCCACAAAGATAGAAGCATAAAAATGATGGTCATGGAATTATTAATAGAACGAGCCAATGTTTCATTGACTGCTTTATTAATAAGGTCGAACGCTTTGGCTCGGGGGAAATTCTTTTTACTTTCGCGAATTCGATCATAAACCACGATGGTGTCATGAACTGAAAAAGATAATATGGTAAGGAGGGCGGTAACAAACAGGGTATCAACTTCTACTCCGTTAAAATGACCCAACAAGGAAAATACGCCAAGTAATACAATGCTGTCATGGAACATGGCAAGAATGGCGCACACACCATACTTCACATTTTTGAAGCGGTAGGCAACATAACCCAAAATGATACTGGCTGAAAGGATGATGGCGATAACCGTTTTTTGAAGCAATTCTTTACCTAAAACAGGGCCCATTGTCTCAAACCGCAATTCATCGACTGGGCCAAATTTGGTTGTGAGTTGTTGTTTATATGTTTCGTTTTGGTCCTTTGTTATTGGCTTTGTACGAAGCAGGAAACTATTGTTGTTGGTTTTCTGGAGACTGCTAATCTGAATGTCGCTGGGGGTATTTTGCTGAATATCTGCCTCAGCAATCAGACTGGGGTTTGCAAAGCGTAATTCAATAAGAGATCCCCCCGTAAAGTCGATGGCTGGTTTTAATCCATATCGAATCAAACCGTATGTTCCGGGAATGATGACACAAAGTGAAATGATGAAATAGATAAAGTAATACTTCATGAAATTGATGGGTTTTCCCTGGTATGTCATACGTTCTTTTTTCTATTAACTACTTTTGCAATCCGCGGACGATAAAACAACCGCATCAATGTCCGGGTGACAACAATACCGGTAAAAAGACTGGTAACTACACCTAAACTAAGCGTGAGTGCAAAGCCGCGAACCATTCCGGAACTGTTTAAAAACTGCCAATCCAAGGGATTAAAGAGGATAAATGAGGTGATGAGCGTGGCAACATTGGCATCTTGAATACTATCCCAGGCACGACCAAAGCCAAGCTCCATACTGGTTTGCCATGGTTTACCCATCCGCAATTCTTCTTTCATCCGTTCGAAGATAAGAATGTTGGAATCAACTGCCATGCCTACGGAGAGAATAAATCCGGCTAAACCTGGTAATGTAAGGGTGACCGGAATGAGTTTGTACAGCGCCAGCGTGAGGAGACCATATACAACAAGAGCGATATCCGCAAGGAAACCCTGAAAACCATACAGAAGAATCATGAACAACATCACCATGCCCAAACCAATTAACCCGGCCCGCAAACAACGGTTAAACGAATCTTGCCCCAATGAAGCCCCTACATTTTGCTGTTCAAGAATTTCGATTGGGACAGGTAGTGCCCCCGCATTTAATTGAATACTTAAGTTTTTGGCTTCTTCCAGCGTAAACTGACCGGTAATCACTGCATCTCCACCAACAATGTGTGAATTAACTTTTGGAATGGTAACCGGTAATTCATCCAAGAATATACCTACGGGCTTACCAATGTTCCTGCCGGTAATATCTGCAAATAACTTCGTTCCTTCTTCGTTGAAGGTAATGCTTACTTCTGGTTTGCCTGCTTGATCAAATGAAACAGCGGCTTTTTTGAGATGTTTTCCTGTCAATGATGTGGTCTGAAAATCAGTAAGAAAGGCCGCCTGAGTCGCAGTGGGGGTCAGCTCACGAAAATCCAACTGGGCGGTTTTCCCAATTAAGTCGAGCGCTTGGTTAATATCTTTAATACCAGGTAATTCAACCACAATGCGGTATTCATCACCCGTTACACTGGTTTGAATGACCGGTTCTGAAACACCAAATAAATCTACCCGACGGGCAATGATGTTTTTGGATGAATCCAGAGCGGACTGACGATCTTCCGGTTTGATGTTGGTCATGTCTGCTCGCAAAACGACATGCGTCCCACCCTGTAGATCAAGGCCTTTTTTAATGTTGAAGTCGGTAGCAATTCGCTTGCCGAAGAGCGTAAAGTCGAATTTTGGCCGACGGATAATAGTGTCAACTTTTACCTGCCCTACGTTGATTTTCAGGGGCATTTCCTGAGGCATATCGATAACGAGGGCAATGAAAACCAGACAAATGATGATAGTGAACAGTCGTTTTGGATTCATGAGGATTTTTATACAAGGTTTAATTGACGGATAGTCGGAAACGTGTAAGTAATTTTTCCTTGTTCATAATTAATGGTAACTTCAACAGGATCACCTGCTTGAATGCCGGTTCGATTTACAAATTTTGCAGGGATTACCACTGCTACTGAATTACCTGTACGAACGACATGTTTGGCTTGTGCTAGAGATTCTTCAAGCATTATTCCACCTCCGGGCCAGCTTTGTCTACCAGTCCTTCCTCATCTCCAATGATCATAATTCGGGAACGAGAAAGGATGCCTAAGAGAAAGGGATCACGACGACTTTTTCTAAAAATGAATTCTTCTTGATTCATCACTGTGTAGTTGATTTCCGTCTCTCTTCTAGTTTCTTCTTTTTTAATTAATTCGTTTAATTTTTCCAGGTTAATGTTCCCCACAAGCAGTAAATCAATCTCTCCTTTTTCCCGAGATTTATTTCGAGCGTATTTTCCAGAAAGCATAGCAAATTTTATTTTTCCCAACTCTTTACGATTATCACGGACGGCCGCACCAATTCCGACGGACTTAGCAACGATACTGAGGATATCTTCACCATAATCATAGTTTAAATTTGCCTGATAATAGACACGATTCCCACGTTTTTCCTTGAGAACAATTCCTACATGATCTAAGTGATCAAGTTCACGTCTGACCGCGTTGATTTCTTCCCCACTCATACGAGTGAGTTCCCGCACATAAAACATCTGCTGAGGATTATCAAACAACAAGCACAGCAGCTCGTTTCTGACCCGGGAGATGATAAAGTCACGCATTTGCGACATCAGATCCTCCACTTCTTATTCAACAATGATGGGCAGAATGTTAGCCACATTGTACACCAAAAGTATTCACTTTTTACTGGCTTATTGTGGGTAATTAACCGCGGTACTGGTGTCGATGACGGAAATCCAAATCCGCCCGCGGTTAAACTTGATTTCTTCACCTTTTTTATTTGTGAAGACCGTGCGGTCAGTTCGGGACTTTTTGGACCAGTTTCCTTCAATAACTTTGCCGTCTTGAAAGATGAGTGCTTTACCATCACCAATGGTGGTGTACAGCATGTGCTTTAGAGGATCTACTGGACCAATCTCTTTGGTGAAGAGGATAACCACATTCTTTGACCACAATTGCTCTTTGGTCTCTAGATCGGTATGGACTTCACCGCCAGTGGATCGTTTGTATGTATTGGTAGTCTTGTCGTAATCCCAACGGGCGTCAAACGTTTTGTAACCGTCCCAGAAATCATGAGCAATGGGAGTGACTACGCCTCGATCTGTTTCGGCGGCATCGTCTTTAAATTTCCATGGTTTAAAATCTTTTGTCCAATCGACACCATCAGGATCAAGGTTGGTCCAACCTCGTTCAACACCAACTGCCCACAATTTTTCAGTACGACCTTCAACACTATGTTCTGTGGCAACTGGTTGACCTGTGCGATTTTCGTTTCGGATATATGCTTTAGCACCAACAGAAAATTGATCTAAGTCGTTGCCGGTGGAATAGCGCCATTCATATTTCACAAGCTGTTCAATTGCTTGTGCTTTTGAATCAGTTTTACAGGGACCCATGTTGCCGTTGGGAAGCTTTTCGCCACTACAGTTTGCTCCCCCTACATGCCCAAAGAGTGGGGTCTTGCCGTATTCAGAGGCCCAATCGATGAAATAGGTGCGGACACTGCGAACAGGAGCCACAACAACGTTACTTCGGGCAGCATCACAGAGATACACCGCCATAAAACGGGTAACTCCACCTTCCGCCACCGCTTCGTAGACCACATCAGCGCGATTTATACCAGAATGAGGTCTGGCATCAGGGCTGTTTTCCACCATGATGACGAGTGGGCGGCGCTTGGCCCAGACATCTGCTTCAGTTTTGGTATACATTGCGCCATTGAGAGGACATTCTTGATCTTTGGGTTCTGAAGGATCGATTTGTAGCCCCTCCATACTACCTGTGGGGAGTTTTGAAGCGTTTGTGGTTGCGGCTGCAGATTTACCCACGAATCCAAACACGGCATAGGCGGCCCCTGCAGAAACTAGGTATAGTGCTGCGCCAATTATTAAAAAGGTTTTTTTTGTGAGAGCCATGAATGTGCTTCCTCATTTTTGATTAGTATTTCTTGCCGCCTGAAGCGCTTGCCATTCCTCCTGGGAGAAATTTTCGCGCTTAACCCCATCGTCCACCACCTGCTTGGCATAAAGCCGGGTAGTATTTCGACTATGTAGGGATGTTATGACGATACCATTATTCTGCTGGTCAAGCAAGCAGAATGAAAAACTCTGATCCCCTCCTGTATCTGAAAAGGGATTGAAGCGGACAAAGCCGCTTTTTTGGAAATGAGTCATTGAGGCTTGTTTTAGTTGTTCAATCGCTTGTTGGTTTGTTTCTATTTTTTGAGACGCAACGGAGAGTGAATCTGATATTTGCCGCAAAACAGATAAGAGGTCTTTTTTAGTGACTCCTTTTGCCAGATCTTTAAGAATTTGTTTTTCTTTGGCAATAAAAATGGTGAGTACAATGCACCAAATTCCCATAATACCAAGACCAATGAGTGTAACCGTGGTAAGATTCATACGTACTTGCTATTGTACTATGGTAAGATTTGAAGCGTATGCCAAAAAAACGAACTAAACAACAAAAAATACGGGCTCAGTATCATTATGCCTTCCCGGCAGGACATAGTTTTTCCGGTATTGAATCGGAAAAGAGCGATATAGAATCTGTTTCCACTGTTCGGAAAACAGATGATATTTTATCTCTCTACCAATATGATCCTCATTACATTGTGAAAGATATTCGCTGGACACTCTTGACCTCATTAATAATCTTGGCGCTCCAAATCGGACTATATATCTGGCTCAAGTAATTCATATGTATCAACCTTCTTCAGAATTGTTACGGAAGTATGCTGACGTGTTGGTGAAATTTGCACTCAACTCGGGTGATGGAATTAAGCCTGGCGAGGTAGTTCAATGTTTAGTTCCAGATGTAGCAAAACCATTTTTATTAGCCCTTCAGCGCTCAATTTTGGAGGCCGGTGGACATCCACTGATGCGGATGCTTCCCACCGGAGTTGATCGAACTTTTTACGAATTGGCAAATGAAGATCAACTCACTTTTTTCCCGAAGAAATTTATTCAAGCTCGAGTAAATTTGATTGACCACTCGATTGGCGTGCTGGCAGACCATGATTTAAAGGAGTTGGTGGGGATCGATGCGAATAAAATCATCAAGGCTCAGGAAGCACAGAAACAAGCTCGAGAGTGGATGAATGATAAAGAGTATGCAGGTCAATTTACCTGGACTTTGGCTTTGTACGGCACTCCAGCGATGGCTAAAGAGGCAGGTTTAAGTCTGGAAGCATATTGGGAAGAGATTATTCACGCATGCTTTTTGGACCATGATGATCCCATTGGTGAGTGGCGGGCTGTGGCAAAGGAACAACAACGAATTAAAACTGCTTTAAATACGTTGCCCATTGATAGAATTCATATTGAAGCAGAAGGGACAGATTTGTGGATGAGTTTGGGGGAAAAACGTCAGTGGGTGGGTGGAGGTGGTCGCAATATTCCGAGTTTTGAAATTTTTACCAGTCCTGACTGGCGAGGAACCAACGGAACAATCAGCTTTAATCAGCCATTATATCGGTATGGTAACATTATTCGAGATATCCGACTTCAATTTAAAGATGGTAGGGTTGTGGAAGCTCGCGCACGGAAGAATGAAAAGTTACTCACACAAATGATTGCCCGCCCCAATGCGGATAAAATCGGCGAGTTCAGCATGACAGATCATCGTATGTCCCGAATTACGAAGTTTATGGCCAATACGTTGTTTGATGAGAATATTGGGAACCATTTTGGAAACACTCACATTGCTGTAGGGATGTCGTATAAAGATGCATACGCAGGTGATCCTAGAGAGCTAAATAAGTCGTTGGCTAAACAACTTGGTTTTAATGATTCGGGAGAGCATTGCGATATTGTCTCCACCACAGATCGAACGATTACAGCAGTTCTGAAAGACGGCACAGAGAAGGTGTTGTTTGCACGGGGTGAATTTCAGGTTTAGACAAAGTGTTTGCGGATGATTTCGCGGATACCTTGTAGCGCAATCCCTCGATGAGATACCTGACTCTTTTCTTCTCGGGTGCATTCTCCAAAGCTTTTTTGAATTGATGGACAGTAAAAAATTGGATCGAAACCGAAACCGTTGGAACCGGTTGGTTTATCAAGAATTACACCATCAACCCGGCCTTCAACTTGATACATTTTGTCTGATGAAGGATCATAAATTGCCATATTACAGGTAAACCATGCTTGACGCTTTGACTCGGGAATATCATGCATTTCTTTCAGCAGTTTGGTAATACGCTCAGCATCAGATGATCCATACCGTTTGGAATATACTCCAGGTCGGCCATCAAGCGCAGCAACGGAGAGACCGGAATCATCAGCTAAGGTGATTAAACCGGAAAGACGACCATACGCTTTAGCTTTGAGAGCGGCATTTTCTGCAAAGGTCGTGCCCGTTTCCTCAATTTCAATACCCGCGACATCACGAACTTCGGATAATCCTAGCGTGCGAAGCTGTTTTGCTTTAAAAAGATCTTGAATTTCTTCAACTTTCCCTTGATTGGTAGTGGCGATTAAGAATGTTTGCATATGTGATATTCTACACTCATGAACCTGGGCGCACATGTTTCTATTTCGGGTGGAATGGATAAGGCGATTGAGCGCGGCACAGCTATGGGAGCTACCTGTATTCAAACATTCGCTTCTCCCCCGAGAACATTGAAGTTTTTCCCCTACGATGATCAACAAATCGAGCGATATAAAACTGCCCGTAGTCATTCCCCTATTTCTCTCCATGTATTTCACGCCGTGTATTTGGTGAATTTGGCTTCGGAAAAACCTGATTATCTCCGCGCATCAATTGAATCTTTGGAGAATTACCAACAATTGGCAGGACAACTGGGAGCAATTGGAACCATTTTTCATATTGGGAGTCATAAAGGTCTGGGATTTGATGCGGTGAAACTGCAAGTAGGAAAAGCCATCGCAGAGGTTACTCATGCTACTCCTTCGGACGCGAAAATTATTATTGAAAATGCTGCGGGCCATGCAGGAACCGTGGGTCAAACCACTGAAGAGTTGGCTTTCGTTTTTGATGAAGTGGAAAAAGCTGGCGGTGAAATGAGTCGGGTAGGATTATGTTTGGATACGCAACATGCGTTTGCCAATGGAGTGGATGCGCGCGATGCGCATGGACTGGACATATATCTTCAAAAAATTGATCACCAAATTGGCCTCTCCTATCTTCAGGTGATTCATACGAATGACTCAAAAGTGGAAGCAGGATCGCACAAGGACCGACATGAAAATATTGGTGATGGGTGTTTGGGTAGTGTTGGAATTAGCCACTGGTTAAATCATCCCAAACTGACACACTTACCGTTTATCCTTGAAGTCCCTGGTCTGAAGAAAGACGGTCCTGGTCGAGATGATTTGGAACGATTGAGGCAACTCGTTGTATGAGTGACACTGAACTACTGCTCCCCCCATGGCCAAGGAAGCGGCGGATTTTAGCTACCTTGGTGATGTCAGGATTTATTTTGACAGCGAGTGTGTGTATGGGTATTGGTGTGTATCAAATTGCACTTTCTCTCCATTTAGTGCGACAGCCGATTACGAAAGAGAGTGTGGCGGAAGCATTGTTAAAGGATCGAAATTTTGCTCAGACCATGCGATATGAGGCTCAGAGTAGGCCTTGTGATAATACCTTTTATGGAATTTCTATCCGGTACCAAACCCCATTTAGACCAACGGTCGCAAAGGACAAGGATGCATGCCTCACTTTTGTTGCGCTCCATCCCACTGGTGGTGATTCGGTGGTAACCTTGGTGAAGAAACCCGTATCCCGGGAAGAACTGATGTCAGAGTATGCAAAAGAATTTGAATCTGTTACAGCCAATGTGTTGGCTGGCACGACGTTTGAGACGGGGAAGTTGTGGGGAACACGACATGGATTACCCGCGGTGATTTATGTGATTAAAACGGGGATTTCCACCAGTTGGGTGGTCATCTATTCTCCTTCTTCCCCCACGACAGAAAAAATTGTCGAAACCATGGTGGAACATTTTTCTTTGCTGTAATTTTTTACGGAGCGGGAGTTGCCTCTGGGCCGCAGTAGATGTTGGAGATGCGTAGGGGCTTTAGGCCGGCTTTGTAGTAATCATCGCACGTAAACGGTGATGGTTCGGGGGTTGCTTCTCCGGGAACGGGAGTGGGTGAAGGTTCTGCCGTAGGGGTGGGTGTGGGACTTGTTGAGGGTGTTGGGGTGGGGTTAGGTGTTGGGGTGGGATTAATTGTTTGGTCAATAAAATCTTCAGCATCATCTACCGGATCACTGGTCCCAGATCCCCCCGGATCCACGGTGATTATCCCGGTTTGCGTTTCAATTTCTATCGTATATTTTCCACCTTGAATAGTCTGATTATTGTTGATGAGATATTCAAATTTACGCAGCAGATTTTGCGTTTCAGCAAAGCCTCGCCTGCCACTTTTCACTTTTTTCCCCGTTTTATCATATTGATTGACCGTGCCGTCGATCATAATCTCGGTTTTCTCTCCGGTCTGTTCATCGATAAAGGTAATGCGACGAATTTGAAGTGTGGGGTTTGATTCTTGACGACTTTGATTGGTTAAGTCTGACGTGGCGCGCTGATTCGTTTTTTGACCCATTTGGTACGAAATGTAAAATGCTGCGGAAACAATGGCTACAAACACGATAATTCCCCCACCAACGAGAAAGTGCGATAGATTTGGATGTTTGGCCATAGTTCTACTTTACATACAACAAGCCTCCTTTGGAAAGGAGGCGTTGGTGTATATCTTTTTTAAAAAAGAGATTACCGGGTAATGGAAATAAATGTTCCAGGTGTCTGCTCAGACGAAGCTGACGCGACTAACCGACCGGTAGAATCTAACATAATGGTATATGCGGGAGCTCCTGCAGTTGGATCTGTAGGAACGGCTGCAATATAAGTGGGAGCTAGATAGGTCGCCAAACCAGCTACATCCATTGGTGTTGTGGTAATGACGGGGACGGCAGGAGTGCCGGCACTGGGTAAATTACCATTGTGATCAACAGAATATTGGACCACCGCACTGGTGATGGCTGAAAGATCTGCTTTCCGTTGAGTGTCCCGGGCTTGAGCGAATTGACGTGATGGGTTAACAGCGACGATAACCACAGCCATCAAAATTCCCAAAATACCGATGACGACTAAAAGCTCAATTAATGTGAAACCTTTTTGCAAGGCAGATACGAAATTTTTTCGTTGCATAGGTTTCACCCCCTTTCTCGTTTACTCAAAGTAATTTATGGTGCGGGTACTACACGCTCATGAAGAAGTGTTCCCAAATCCACTATAGCCAACCTGGGAGTGACTTGTCAATTCTCTGGAGGTTTTGGACTGGTGATGGTGATGGCTTGCTGGAGCTGTTGCTCCCGAATCCGCATTGAAGGTTGACTCGTGGATCTAGAAAAAGCCTTTGTCATATACCACGCATTAAAACCAACCACAACAACGCTCAATATGCATGTTGTAATTAAACAAGCTTGATATATGGTTTTAATATCCAATGAAAGGGTCTTGGACATAGAGCCTCAGGGTAATTGTTGTATTGGTAATATTGTCAGCAATTTTTGATTCGCTTTGGGTTACCTGCAGTAAGTATGGCAATGTCATAAGCTGATCGTAGAGTTGAGGTAATTGGTGTAATGGTAAGCTGAGAGAAATTGAGAGTGGCACCGTAAGGTCGGTTCCAATACGAATTGGCGTCGCTTGTGAAAATGTAAGTGTGGCGCGTTGATCATATGATTTAATAACTGCCTCGATATCCTGAACAACGCCTACCAGCATTGATTCGCTTGGAAGTGCTGTTCCCATTTTTTCCAAATCAATTTGATGCGCTGTGAGGAATGAGTTGAAATTGTTCGCCTCATCTAATACTTGCTTTGCAACAATAATCTCTTGTTTTGTCGTGTTTAATACATTTAGTTTTTGGCTTGTAAGCTGAGTAAAAAATCCTGCGATTATCAGCAATACCGCCGGAATCGCGACGGTTAATACCCGGTATAGGGTGACTTGTTTAGTGCGTGTGTTTGCGTTTACTTGAGTCATACTATTTTATCTGTAATGTAAGCGTAACTGATTCTTTTTCTTCTGAACCAAATGCTGATAGAGGAATGGCAATCTGGTTAAATTTTCCCGTTTGTTCTAGGTTGTTTTTTAGATCGAAAAGGGTAGCTCTACTAACACCACTTAGCGTAAATCGTATCTCTTTTTTAGTTGGGTTGTAATCAAATTGTTTAATCGAAAATTTTTCCAGCGCTGAAATTGCTTCCCCCATTTGAGTTAGTGGCATCTGTTTGATGGTTTGGAATGAAATAATTTTTTGAGCCTTCTGCATAATGATTTGCGTATTAATTCCAGATGGAACAGCGGGAGTTGGTGGTAGACTTTTTAATTCCTTGATTGTTTGTGAACTTATACCCGAAATGACAACAAAAACAAAAAGGGCACTTATACAAGCAATTCCACTCACAATGCTGTTGAGACGCATGGTACGTTTGGCATGATTTAGTTCTGCTTCCTGGCTGTATAAGGTTTGTAAGGATGCGGGTAGTAAATTTATTGTTTTTTCACTTTCCGGTAATTCGACAGTCATCTGTGATTCAACGTGAGCCAGATGATATATTGCCGGGACATCAGGAATGACTAATTCCTCCACTTTTTGTCCCAATTGAACTGATAATAGCTCGGCTAATTTTGGAGACGATTTTTCACCCGTAATAATAATGTTTGGAACAGCCGTCTGGTCATTCATGCGACTAAGAATTTGCTTGATTGAAGAAACAATATTTTGAATAACCGATTGTCCGTCGGCAGAAGCCGAAAAAGAGGTTGTTGATGTAATTGAAGATACTCCATTTTCAATCAAGGTGGTGCTTGTCCCAAGAGGATCAATCTCAGTAATCACGGCTACAGGTGGAAGCGGTTTGATCGCCCGAGCGAGCGCTGAGGCAGATGATTCAAAACTAATTGGTTTAATTCCCGCCGCCTCGCAGGCAGCGATGATTCCATCAAGTAGTTGGATATTGACGGCAGTAACAACAATCTTGGTCTCTGTATCAGTTTGGTTGACTAACTTCCAATCGTAATATACTTCATCAGGTTTGAAAGGGAAAATGGAAGTGATTTGCCAACTGATGGCTTCTGAAATTTCTGATAAAGGCAGCTTGGGGAGCGTGTGTTCACGGGAATACGCTAGCTTTTCTGGAAAACACACGGTGGCATAGGGAGTGTTGATTCCTGATTGTTGAATGACGTTTTTGAGAGCCGATATTAAGCTTGATTGGTCAATTTTATCCCCAATAATGAATGGCTTTTGACTAACTATGTCGCTTTTTTTGATTATTTTCCCGGTCCGGTCACTTGTCACCGCTCGAACAGCGTTTGGGCTGATACTTAGACCGAAATAATCGATATGTTGATAGATAGAATTTGCAGAAACCATGGGCAGCAGATCTTTTATTGATACTGTTTTGTTTGATATTACCTAACAACTATCATACAGCTTTGTTATGATGAATTAATGCGGAATATTGAGGATGGTTTTACACTCATTGAAACACTTGTGGCAACAGCTGTGTTGACGGTGTTCTTGTTTGGGGCTGCCTTAATTATTCAGACCGGACTGCAGTCGATTGGGCAAGCAAAGCTGCGGAGTGAAGCAACCCGAATTGCCCAAGAACGGCTCGAGATGGTGCGAAATTTACCCTATGACGACGTGGGTACTGTGGGGGGTATACCAGCAGGACAGTTAACGGCTCATGAAACAATTCAGGGTGAAGGAGTCACATATACAGTGGACACAAGTGTTCTCTATGTTGATGATCCTTTTGACGGGACTGCTCCAACCGACTTACTTCCTGTAGATTACAAGCGAGTGAAAGTCGCCGTGACGTGGAATGGTCTCTTTTCATCAAAGCAGCCACTGATTCTGTTAACGGACGTATCTCCGAGAGGAATTGAGCTTGCTGACAATGCCGGAACACTATCAATTCTTGTCTTTAACTCGCAAGGTCAACCGGTAGGAGGTGCGGCAGTTCATATAGAGGCAAATCTCTCTCCCGCCATTAACATGGATGTCACTACTGATGACACTGGTGTTGTCCTCATTCCTGGGGCTCCGATATGTACTGGTTGCTATAAAATCTCAGTAACCAAGTCTGGGTATACGAGTGACCGGACGTATGGAACAGATGAAGTGGCAAATCCGGCCAAGCCACATGTGACGGTACTTGAAGGATTGATTAGCTCGGTATCATTTGCTATTGACGTTCCCGCAACTATTTCACTGCGTGTGACACGCAATCAGGCAGCAGGATATACGCCGTTTGTGGGAGCGCAATTGATTCTTAGAGGAACGAAAGAAATCGGCAGGACAACGGATGACGACCCTGTGTATAAAGTTGATCAGACTGTAACAACTTCTACTGGCGGGTTGGTAACAATAGGAAATTTGGAATGGGACAATTATTCGTTCGTTTTACCCACAGGATCTTCTATTGATTTTGCTGGGTCGTGGTCATTTATGCCACTTTTAATTATGCCTGGAGTAACCACTAATGTGGCTGCTATTGTAACCGCAAATACAGCGAATTCTCTCCTGATTCAGATGACAAATGAATTACATCAACCTGTAATATCTCAAGTAGAATTAAGTCAGATGGGAGTAGTGGCAACGCAATCGGCTGGGGTTGAACCAAATGGAGATACATCGCAGGTTTTCTTTGGGGGATTAAGTGCGGGAAATTATGGAGTTACTATCTCTACTCCTGGATATGCGACCACGAGCGGAACAATTTCAGTGAACGGTGATCAAATTGAACAATACACCATAGCCACAATGTCGGGTACGCCATGAAACACTATATACCGGGATTTACGCTTATTGAGGTGGGTGTCACGAGTGTGTTGTTGGTGATGATTATTGCAACCGTATCTGCATTTTGGTATTTCGTTCGACAAAATTATCAATTTTCTATGAGTGAGTACCAAGTGGTTGATAGTGCAAACCAGGCTATGCGTCAGATTGCAACGGAAGTACGGCAGGCTGAAGAGTCGATGAATGGAGCTTACCCTTTGGAAATACTTGAAGATAACCAACTAGTCTTTTATGCCGATGTTGATCATGATGGGATAGTAGAGCGACGACGATATTTTTTGGATGGAACTACATTAAAACGAGGAATTGTCTTACCGACAGGAAACCCGCCGAGCTACACTTTGAGCGGGGAAACGGTCAAAACAATTATTGAAGGGATTGACCTGACTCATCTGCCATTATTCGTTTATTACAATGGTGATTGGCCTGGTGACACTACTCACAATCCGTTAGTTTTAACTGACCGGCCGTTGGATACCCGACTTATTTATGTTTCTATTCCATTGAGCGTAGCTGGCCCTACAGGCAATCAACTTTATCAAACCGGATCAACGGTGCAAATTAGAAATTTAAAGAATAACTGGTGATCATGCAACACAAAAACATGAGTGGAAGTGCCTCCGTTCTCGTTTTACTCTTTGGAGTAGTTACGTCGGTTTTTATTGGCGGTGTCGTAATTCTTGCTTCCCTTCTCTATAACTCAATTGTGCGCGTAAATGCGTATGAACAATCATTATCGATTGCTGAGGCAGGAATTCATTATTATCGGTGGCACCTCGCACACAGCCCGAATGATTTTACTGACGGAACTGGTGAGGCTGGTCCGTATGTACATGATTATCGCGATCCTCAAGGCACGCTGATTGGTAGATATAGCCTGACGATTACCCCACCTGAGCCAGGATCAACAATGGTGATTATAAACTCTAAGGGTAGTACCGTTGCGTATCCTGAAGTATCTCGAACAATTGAAGTTCATTTTGGAATTCCTTCGCTGGCGCAGTATTCTTTTCTACATAATGCCAATGTCTGGTTTGGGAGTGGTTTGACTGTACATGGAAAAGTGATGTCAAATGGGGGAATTCGGCAGGACGGAGGTAATGATTCGATTATTCAAAGTTCTCGAGCTACATATACCTGTGGTCAAGAAACCGGTTGTAGCCCAACACAAACGAAACCTGGCGTTTGGGGAGCTGGGGGACCATCTACAATGTGGGAATACCCTGTTCCATCAGTTGATTTTAATGCTATATCCGTAGATTTTAGCGTCATGAAAACTGAAGCGCAAACGAGAGGCGTCTATTTCCCCGCCTCTAGTAGGGCTGGGTACCGAGTAGTGTTTAAGAGTGATGGAACCGCAGATGTGTATGAAGTAAATACGACAAACTATTATCGCGGATACGATGACGGATCATGTTCAAATTTGTATCAACGCATTGCTACGCAAACCTTAAAAGGAAACTATCCGTTAAGCTCGAAACATATCTTCTTCTTTGAAGATACTGTTTGGGTGGAAGGAACGGTGAATGGACAAGCAACAGTTGTTGCCGCTCGTTTTCCTGTTGGTACATATCATGAAAATATTTGGATTAATGGAAATATTCAATACCTGTCAAAAAACGGTGATCATCGGTTGGGAATTATCGCGCAACAAGATATTTATTTTGTAAAGGATGTTCCGGATGTATTTGAAGTCGACGGGGCCATGTTAGCTCAGAATGGGAAAATCATCCGACATAACTACAGCGCATGCACGTGGTATAGCAATGCTGTCCGTAGTCAGTTAATTATTTATGGTTCGGTTATTAGTAACCAGAAATCGTATTGGAATTGGGGGACTCCACCGGTATCCGGATTTACAACGCGAAACGTAACATATGATAATCATATTGCACTGTCACCTCCGCCCTATTTCCCCGCAAGCGGTGATTATCAGTTTATCTCTTGGAAAGAAAAGTAACTTTTTACTTGATATTTGACATACTACCAACAACAGAATACATGGGGGCGATGATGGATAAAATCATGCCGCCTACTCCAATTCCTACAATCAACATTAGAGCAGGTTCAAGTAACTGAGTTGATTTCTTGACTGCTTCCTCTACTTCACTTTCATAAAAGCTGGAAAGATCTGCTAATGTTTTATCCAACGTTCCCGACTTTTCTCCCCCTGCAATCATTTGGATGAGTAGTGGAGGGAAAATATTATGCTCTCGGAAAACGGAAGCGATCGTTTTTCCCTGCATTACTTCATTAATGATGGTTTTGGCGTGTTTTTTATATATTGGATTTGTGAGTGAGTTGAGAGCAATGTCAAGTGATTCGGTGACAGGCACTGCTGAAGAAATCAGAGTCGAAAAAATTCGGCTAAAGCGGGCCACATCGATTTGATACAGTAAATTTTTAATCAGTGGAAGCGGGGAAATAAATCTGATAAGCAGTTTTTTTCCTACGGGCTGGCTAAAGAAAATAACATTGGCGGCAATAAATGCTACGAGCCCGATCATAATGGGGATACGATACATAGACAGGGTAACACTCGTGCGAAACATCATTTTGGTCATTTCCGGAATCGGAACGGTCATGCTTAAAAACACCTTGCCAATCTGTGGCATGACAAAAAAGAGCATAATCGAACCAATTCCCCCCATAGCAGCAATAACAAATCCTGGATAGGCGAGAGCTCCTTTTATTTTTTGGTTCAAACTGTATTCTGATCGAATTTTTTCTTCAAGATATTTGAATGACTCAGACATGGTACCGGATACTTCACCCGCCCTGACAAGCGCAATAAAGAATTTATCAAATGATTTGGGATACAACACCAGTGCTTGACTGAGCGATTGTCCGCGCTCTAAGTGATACATCACGTCATTTAAGATCTGTTTCATGACTGGGTGACGTGTTTCATTTTTGAGGACAGAAATTCCTTCATTTAAAGACAGTCCTGCTGCTAACATAGTGGCAACATATCGACAAAATGTAATTTTCTCAACGGCAGGCAAATCACTTTGAGACGTCTTCACACTCATCACTTCACGAATACTAATGGGTCTTATACTCTGTTTTTGTAACTCAGCACTAACTTCCGCTGCTGTGGGAGCAGTCATCGTGCCTGTCGTAATGGTGTTTTGAGAGGTTACCCCCTTGTACTGAAAGGAAGGCATATTACACCACTATTCTCCGGTGACCCGGACTACTTCTTCAATGGTGGTGATTCCGGCACTAATTTTGTTAATTCCATCTATCATAAGCGTGGTCATGCCACTCTTTAGAGCCGCATCTACAATTAATTCTTCGGAAACTCGTTTGCTAATTAATTCTCGGATTTCCCGATTTATCTCTAAAATCTCATAAATCCCCACCCGTCCTCGATAACCACTGCCATCACATTCAGGGCAACCTGCACCTTGGAAAAAATCGGTGATAGATACACTTCCCCCTGATCGTTCACGAACAATGTCCAGCATTTCTTGTGATGGATCAACTCTGTGAATACAGTTGGTACAAATTTGCCGAACTAATCGTTGAGCGATGACTAAATTTATGGTTGAGGCCAACAGAAAACCTTGAACTCCCATGTCTAAAAAGCGAGGAATTGCTCCTGCAGCTGAATTTGTATGGAGCGTGGAAAGAACCAGATGACCGGTAAGAGCTGAGTGGATGGCAATTTCTGCGGTTTCTGTATCCCGGATTTCACCAATCATCATGACGTCTGGGTCATGCCGAAGGAGAGAGCGAAGTCCGGCGGCAAAAGTGAGACCTGCTTGAGGATTCACTTGGGTTTGATTAATCCGTCGAACGGAATACTCGATTGGATCTTCAATGGTACAAATGTTAACCTTTGGATCATTGAGAAGGTTGAGAACACTATAGAGCGTCGTGGTTTTCCCCGATCCCGTTGGGCCAGTCACCAGAATCATTCCATGTGGCTTTTTGATGTTTGAATGGATGATAGGTAGCGCATCACCTGATACTCCCAGTTCCTCTAATGAAAGTGGTCGCGATGATTCAGGGAGCAACCGCATCACAATATTTTCACCAAAGAACGTGGGTAAAACCGATACCCGAAGGGAAATGAAATCATCATGAACTTTGAATTTAAAGCGACCGTCTTGAGGAATTCGATGTTCATCAATCTTGAGTGCGGCAAGGATTTTAATCCGCGCGACAATGGCCGGTTGAATGGCAGCAGGTAAGGTGGCAATATCCCGCAGCAACCCATCAACCCGAAAGCGAATCATGAGATTGTCTTCAAGAGAATTGAGATGAATGTCTGAAGCTCCTTCAGCGACACCGTATTCCAGAATTGTATCCAGAATTTTAATTACGGGTAGATCGGTTGCGCTTTCTTCTAAGTGATTTAGATCGATTTTGGTTTTTTGAAGATTTTCTTCGATAATGCTGGCAAAAATGTTTTTTATATTTCGCTTATACTGCCCTACTGTCTTGGCAAAATCAGCAGGCATTAGGTAATGAGGTACGACCTGCAGGCTGGTGCGCCGCTTCACAAACTCAATCGCTTCAATATCCTGAGGATCCTCAATTCCGACAGATAACTGGTCGTCTTTGAGAGCGAAGGGAATGACATGAAATTGCAAGGCTGCCTGTTCGGGGATGAGATCGAGAATTTCCAGAGGGATAATTTTCCCTGACAGTTTAACGTAGGGAACTTTGTAGTATTCAGCGATCAATTTACCAAGCGCATCTTCACTGATTAACCCCCGGAAAACGAGAATATCGGCGACTGGTTTTTTAAGATCGGCAGCGGTTTTAACAGCAGCATCAAAATCAGTTTTGGTAATGAAACCGGCGGCTGAAAGAATTTGCTGGAGAATGTCGGGCAGCAACATAGTGTTTAGTGCGGTAGGAGCGAATTAATAACATCAACCAGTTGTGTGGGGGTCGTGTCAGTTTTATTCAAATATTTAGATACTTTTAAGTTCCCCAATCTATCGATTTGCTCTTGGTTTACCACCGATGAAAATACAATTCTCACCGTATGATCAAATTGGGGTTTGGTGTTGAGATATTCGAGAAATGAAAAACCGTTTAATTTAGGCATGAGTAAATCAGCCACAATGAGATCTGGAGTAAGGTTTTTTAACACCTCTATAGCCGCCTCACCATTGTTGGCAGTGGAAACGTCGTGATTATCCGACATAAGCCGGGTGCTATACAGCTTTAAGAGTACGGGATCGTCGTCAATGAGCAGAATTTTAGCCATAAAAAGTGTCCTACATGGTCAGTTTATCACAGGAAAGGCGAGGAACAGGAGGTGGTTTTATTGTTTTTTTGGTTTTTTACTACCCAAGCGCTGGTTATACCAATTACTTAACACTTGATTAACCAAATCTTTGGACCCCAGACCAATACTGAGCCCAAAGGCAAGTGAAACGGTGGCGACTAATCCGATAAAAAGTGTGTTTATAAAGGTGGCAGCTAAACCAAGTTCTGCAAGACTCATCAACGTAAAGAAGCTGACGACGGTATAACTGGAAATTTTTCCGCCCAGGCGAGCAGTGGCAGGATCAAGAGTCACTAAAGCCCGTTTGACAAGAGATTCTACAAAACCAGCGATAATAACACCGATAAAAAGGATAAGAAGCGCAGATAGCAGTTTGGGTAAGAACGTGACAAGACCAGCGAGGAAATCAGCAACTCCAGTAAGACCAATAATTTGAAGGGCAAGGATGAGACTGATGTACATGACTGCGTAACGAATGATTAATCCTATTGCCTGAACTAATCCGGCTGCCACCTCCACCTTCATCTCTGCGCCTAATTGGAATGAATTGACAAACTTGGCAAAACTAGCTGCAGAAAATACCCGAATGATAATGCTGGAAAAGGATTTGGCAAGTAATTTACCGACAAAGAACACTATTAAAGCCACAAGGAGTTTAGGAAGGAAGGTAATCAGGCTTGTGAGGGATGAGGTGACGATCATATTGATATTTGGAGTGAATGCAAGTGAATCAAAAAATGGATAGTTCATAGAATAATATTCCCTTTCCACCATGATTATACCGCATGCATGATATACTATGCGCCAACACAACGATGTGGAAACAGGACAATCGCTCCCGGTGTTGCACCGGGGGAGGAAAGTCCAGACAGCAAGAAGCATGGTGGTCCGGTGTAGAAACCGGACGCGTATAACTCCCGGTGTTACACCGGGATCAAGCGCCAGTTAGAGCAACAGTGACGAATCTCCGGTGTCACACCGGAGGGTGAAACGGGCAATCCTCACCAGCTGCAACCGTAAAATCAAACCGTTATAGGTAGCTTCTCCAAGGTTTGTGGTTCGGGCATAGATAGATGATTGTCTAAAACAGAATCTGGCTTACTCGTTTCCACTCTTTGTGTGTTTGGAAAATTAATCTAGTTGATTGTGGAATTTGTAGAGTTCGGTCAGGATAACTTTACTGACCAAGAAAAGTGGGATGGCCAGCGCTGAACCACCAATCCCCCCCAGTTGAAAGCCAATCAAAAATAGCGTGATGGTAACCACAGGACTCAAGCCCGCTGCTTGACGCATGATTCGGGGAACAAGCACATTGCCCTCAACTTGCTGGATAACGATATACAGAATCGCTGTACCTATTGCAAATGCAGGGGAGAGGCTAAAATAAGCAATCAACACAGCTGGAATTGCGCTCATGGTTAGGCCGATGCCTGGTAAAATTTCGAGAATACAGGTCACAACGGCGAGCGCGAGGGCGTAGGGCACTCTCAGGA
>CAZKMY010000005.1:0-7755 GCA_964554085.1 uncultured Pseudomonadales bacterium | reverse complement strand
TCCAATGAAAGATAAAACTCCCACGATTAACATGAGAGTGATTTCTGCTCTGACCCAGCTACCAATTTGAGTTTCCACTTTGACAATAAACTTTTCTGCAGCATTAGCCTTGCTCTCATCCTTATACATGGAATACATGTGTTTATTTAATTGTTTACGTTCAAGTAAAAGATAAAAAGACATAACTAAGAGCGAGACTCCGACTATAACGCCTGAAAATGCCGACCCAACTACCTCAATGATTTTCGGAACGCTGGTCAGTTGGTTGGCAATGACTTGAAAGTCCTGCAAACTGATGCGTGTTAATTTGAGATTTTCCGTAAAATCAGCAGGAACGGGAATTTGATTGATAAGTGAAACCATTTGAGAGACAAACGGAGGGATAACGATAGCAATGACTGCCGAAATGAAAATAATGATCGTGATATAGAGTAGTGCAATACTTACCCCTCGGCTCAGTTTTTTTGATTCTAGTTTCGCCACCAAGGGGTTGAGCGCCGCCATGATTAAACAGCCAATGAACACAAAAAGAATAATGTTTCTGACTTGATACAAGAAATACAACCCAATGAGTGAAAAAATAACCACAAAAATAGTTTTTACTGAAATTTCAATCTTTTCTGGAGCTTCATTCATGATTGTTTCCATTCAATTTCAAGTTGGTGAACGGCTTCAGCATACCAATTCTTACTGGTGATATCAAACCATACGATATCTGGTTGTTTTTTAAACCAAGTTAATTGCCGTTTCATATAGTCAACTTCCCGTTTGGTCCATTTTGCAATTGCCTCGGTTTGAGAAATTGACCCACTGAGAAACTGCATCCACTCTTGATACCCCATGGTTTGACCGCCGGGAGTTGAGGCAAAATCTGGGTATTCCGCCATCAATCGCTTTACTTCACTATCAAATCCCTGATCTATCCGTTTTGATACGCGACTCTCGATTTTTTGAATTAAATACTCTACTGGTGCAGTTAGACCGATTTGAGTAGTTTGGCCCTCCTTCGCCAAAGGCTTCGGAAGGGCGCTGTAGTCTGGGTTCGTAGCGATTTCGATGGCGCGGATAAGACGATGAGGGTTGTGTTGATCAGAGTGATTCATGGCCTGCCAACGAGAAAGGTTTATGGCTTGTAATCGTTGCTGTAGTTCAGGAATTGGGAGTCTATTTAATTCTTGGCGGAGCGTGAGATTGGGAGGGATGTGCTGGAAAGTAGAAGGGTGAATAATGCTATTGATATAAAATCCGGTACCTCCAACTATTATGGGTGTTTTTTGTGCGGCAAAAATCTTATCAATAGCTCTCGTGGCATATTGCTGATAGATACCGCTACCAAAAGCTTCGGTTGGCTTGATAATGTCGGTTAACCAGACGTGTTCCCCTGTGGGAATGTCTTTCCCAGTCCCAATATCCATACCGATATAGATTTGTCGTGAATCGGCTGAAACTAATTCCCCATGGATTTTGGGGGCAATAGAAAAAGCAAAATCAGTTTTTCCGACAGCGGTTGGACCACAGATGATGATGATTTTATTCATATAGATTCCGGGTCAAGCCCGGAATGACGTAATCGTTAACTAATAACGAGCGGGCGAATGTTTAATTGATCTTTATTAATGATTTGATCTAAGATTTCCCAGCGCTGTTTTTTTACCTTAGCCGACACATCGTCAGGGTATAACTTGCTGGCTGCGGTACCTGGTCGAGGTGAATATCTCGCTACGAAAGCGATCGTCCAGCCAATTTGCTTGGCAAAATCGACGGTCTCCTGAAAATCGTCATCTGTCTCGGTGGGAAAACCTACAATAATATCCGTGCCAATGACGACATTAGGAATTTGGCTGCGGATCTTTTGAACTACCCGCAGGTAATCTTCTCGGGTGTATCCTCGATTCATCAGTTTTAACATTCGATTTGAGCCAGATTGAATGGGTAAATGAAGATACCGATCTACTTTGGGATTCTTGGCAATTTCCTCAATTAATTCATCATAAAAATCCCAAGGATTTGAAGTCATAAATCGAATCCGCTGTATTTCTGGGATGACGGATATTGCTTGAATCAATGATACAAATGGAGGGATTCCTTGAGGAGAATTATATTGACTCTGATTTGATGGCAATTCCACTTCGGTAAATGGTTTATCTGTGCTTAACAATCTCTTTCGAAGTGAAATTCCGGTTTTCTCTAAACCATACGAGTTGACATTTTGGCCAAGCAGCGTGATTTCGGTATATCCCGTCGCAGCCAGTTGTTTTACTTCTCGCACAATATCATCAAACGGTCGAGATACTTCTCTACCCCGAGAAAATGGGACGATGCAGTAGGTACAAAACGAGTTACACCCTGAAGAAATGGGGACCCAAGCATGGTGTTTGTCAGACCGGGAGACGGGAGTATTAAAACCAACTTCGCCGATAGGTAAGATTTGATCCACCATGGGTAGACGGTCAAGAATTTCCTCTTGGTTAAAATGAGTCATACAGCCAGTAAGAATGATTTTGGGTTTGTTCTGTGATTTGTTGGTAAAAAACTTTTCTACATTCAGCAGATATCCCCGTACGCGGTCTTCAGCCGATTGACGGACTGAGCAGGTATTGATAACGATTTCATCAGCTTCTTTCCAGGATGTGGCTGCGGAAAATCCACGGGATTCGTAATCACCCGCAATTCGCTCAGAATCGGCTTTGTTAGCTTGACAGCCAAATGTATGTATAAAATATTTTTTCATTGCTTTGGGGTGTATTGTAACAAAAACCCCCCGGTGTTACACCGGGGGGGTAATTATTAAAAAACGTTTTTTTAGTTACCAAACCATCTTTTTGAATGGTTTGCCAACTCGGAAGTTGATCACGTGATGGCCTTTAATGGTTTGTCGTTTGTCTTCTTTACCAAAGGGGACGACTTGTTTGTCGGCTACTTTGGATAAATAGAACGTGCCAAAGCCGGAAAGGACAACTTTTTCACCTTTCTTTAGGCCTTTTCTTAACTCGTCTAAAAAGATCTCCACAGATTCTTTGGAGGCTTTTTTGGTCAAGTGGGCGCGCTTGGCAACAATGTTAATGAGTTTTGATTTCGTCATCGCCTGCTCCTTTGAACAATAATCACGATAATTAGTGATTACGTCCACTGTATCCGACAAAATAGTATGCGGTCAAGTAGTGTTTTTCTCACTTTCATTTAGGTTGCAACAGCGCTGGCTCTGACTTCCCGGATCACGTTAACCGTAACAGTGCCTGGATAGGTCATTTCATTCTTGATACGATCTCGAATCTTTTCCGCCAATACCACTGTCTCATCATCACTGACATCTTGATAACTGACAATGACCCTCAGTTCACGACCAGCTTGAATGGCATAGGCCTCAGCAACACCCCTGTTTTCTTTGGCAATTGTCTCCATGGTCTCTAAGCGTTTGACATATTCATCATAGTTTTCGTAGCGGGCACCGGGTCGAGAACCTGAGATAGCATCAGCGATGTAGGTAAGGACAGATTCTTTGGTAGAAAAGGGTACGTCCTCATGGTGTTGCGCAACGCAGTCGATGGCTCCTTGAGGCATATCGTATTTTTTGAGAAGTTTTACCCCCAGTTCAACATGACTACCTTCTTCTTCGGTAATGACTTTGCCGATGTCATGGAATAAACAGCCCAAGCGGACAATATCTACGTCTGCTCCAACCTCTTTGGCAAGAGCAATACCAATTTTAGTTTCTTCAAGGGTATGAGCTACCATGTTTTGACCGTAGGAAGAGCGGTATTTGAAACGACCTAAGTATGCCATGAGGTCATGAGGTACGTTGAATGCTCCCACTGCATGGCAAAGCTTCTTACCTTCTTCAAACATGACTTTTTCAATATCTTGTTTGGCGCGATCAACATACTCCTCAATGCGGGATGGCTGAACCCGACCATCGGTAATCAGTCGTTTAAGAGCCTGTTTGGCAATTTCGCGACGAACTGAATCGAATGACGATAACCGAACTGCGCCCGGGGTATCATCAAGGTCAAGGTCAACGCCAGTCGCACGCTCGAAAGCGCGAATGTTTCGGCCTTCTTTTCCAATTAGGCGCCCCTTAATATCATCTGAGGGAATTTCTACCGTGGAGACAGAATATTCAGCCACGTAATCTGTGGCCCCATGCTGCATGGCGTCTACTAAAATTTCTTTGGCTTTTTCATCTGCTTCTTCTTTGGCCCGCTCTTCTGATTCTTTAATTTTCCGGGCAATTTCTTTGACCGATTTCTTTTCGACAGCTTTGAGAATTTGCTCTTTAGCTTCATCGCGGGTCATGCCGGCGACATCTTCTAATTTTTCAATCAATTTCTTTTTTAAAGCTTCGCCCTCTTCTTTTGTTTTTACTACTTCAGTTTCCATTCTGGTTAGGAAGCGTTCTTTTTCTCCCAAAACCGCATCTTTTCGGTCAAGTTCATTATTACGTCGCTCATAATCCACTTGAGCTTTGGCGAATTTCTCTTGTAACTCCCGAGCACGACGTTCAGCTTGTTCGCGAATTTTGAATGATTCATCTTTAGCCTCGAGAATAATTTCTCGTGCTTTTGCTTGAGCTTCGCGAATCATTGTGTCCGGCACCTGCGTCTCAACAACGGGTTGCGCGACGGGACGACTCTCGAATCCAATTTGCGACTTCTTGGTTTTTTGAACTGCGGGAGCAACTGCTGGAGGGGTGTGGATTACAGCCTTTTTGACAGGTTGGGAAGCAACTGAATGTTTGCCCTCAGCTTCTGGGCGCTTAAATACTTGACTTAACTTACTAAAAAATGACATATCAAACTCCTTTTTATTCCTATAGTGGAGCTTGAGATTACTGGGATTTTTTGGAGATATAACAACCGATGGCGGCCACGGCAAAAATTGCCTGGTCGTTTTTCTTTAGGAACTGAGTGTGTGGCAGTTATACATGGTGGTTATTATTAATTCCAAATGACTTATTATTATGGTTTGGTAACCTCAAGCAGGCTTATTCTACTCTACGTTTTAGGAAAGCGTCAATGTGCGATGATGAAAACCCTCGACTTTGAAAAACTTGATATATTTTACTTTTTTGTTGATACCCCTTGAGGTGAAGCCATTTATCTTGATACTTTCTCACTACATAATTGTAGGCTTCATCCCATGATGATTCAGCAATTGAGGCCATTTGGACCTGTATGATCTGGGCCATGACACCTTTTTGACGCAGCTCGTAGATGATGATCTTGTCTCCCTTACCGTGTTTGAGTCGACTCTCAATCCAAGCAGCCGCGAAAGCATCATCATTGACTAATTGATTTTCTTCAAGGTATTGAGCAACTTTATTAATCACTGATTGATCGGTAGTCTTTTTTGCCAGGTAATCAAGAATCTCTTGTCTGGATCGAATCCGAACCGATAGATATCGAAGTGTGGCCTGAATAAGATCTCGTTGCGTAGCCATACTTTAATTAATTAAATCTCTATACCAGATCAGATTCGTTATCATCTGATTTCTCACCAACTTCGGTTGGCGGCATTTTGGTACTGGATTTAATCTTAGCCCATATACCAGCTTCGATTTCTTTGGCAAGTTTTTGGTTTTCATCTAGCTTTATTTTGGCTCCTTCGCGTCCTTGGGCCAATACCTCGCCGTTGTATTTAAAGAATGAACCAGTTTTTTGGATGATATTGAATTCAGTGGCTACATCAACCAAACCACCGCTCTTACTGATGCCCGAACTGTTCATAATGTCGAACTCAGCTACCCGGAATGGAGGAGCAACCTTGTTTTTAACTACTTTAGCTCGGTGTTGGCTGCCAATAATTTTATCGCCTTCGGTAATGTTGCCAATTTTGCGCATATCAATCCGCACGGAAGAATAAAATTTAAGTGCTTGCCCACCAGGAGTGGTCTCGGGATTGCCGAACATTACCCCGATTTTCATCCGAAGTTGATTGGTAAAAATGAGTACTGTTTTTGACTTTGATACTGCACCGGTAAGTTTGCGCATGGCTTGGCTCATTAAGCGAGCTTGCAGGCCCATGACTGAATCGCCCATGTCGCCTTCAATTTCGGCTTTGGGAACAAGTGCGGCAACCGAATCGATAACGAGGACATCAATGCCACCAGATCGAATCAGTGTTTCAGCAATTTCTAACGCCTGCTCGCCTGTGTCAGGCTGAGCGATAAGCAGATCTTCAAGTTTGACCCCAATGCCTTGAGCTCGAATGGGATCCATGGCATGCTCAGCGTCAATGAATGCAGCTGTCCCACCCATACGTTGTGCTTCAGCAATAACGTGAAGACAGACGCTGGTTTTTCCTGATGCTTCAGGCCCGTAGATTTCGATGATACGTCCCCGGGGTAAACCTCCGACTCCCAAGGCGATATCTAAGGCAATCGACCCCGTGGGTATGACATCAATTTTCATTTGATTTTGAAGTGAATCCCCTAGGCGCATGATGGATCCCGTACCAAATTGCTTAGTGATTTGATCCATGGCAATGGACACCGCTTGCATTTTTCCGGGCATGGAATTGTCTGATTTTGATACTATCTCTTGTGATTCGTCTTTACGTGGCCGAGCCATAATTCCTCCTAAAAAGTTACATGATACAAGTTACAAGAAACAAGATGACATGGTGATTATTTGTCATTTGTTTCGGGCAATATTAGTGCCATTCAAGCATAATTTTGTATAAGTTACAAGCAACAAGTTGTACACATATGCGCGCCTAATGATAGGATACTGGTACCATGATTGTTTCATCTGACAAACCATTTAGTCTTGAACAAATCGAATCCGCAAAAGAACTATTTGATGTATATATCAAAACGGTGATTGATGTGGAAAAAGAAATTTGCGTTATGGGAATGGATCGGCATTTTGAGGGTGAAGAGATATTGTTACAACAAGGATCTAAGCAACATGCCATATGGGGCGGCGGGATTGATGTAGAAACAAAAGAGATTGATTGTAATTCATTTATTAATATTCGCCCTAACGACAATAACACGAGTAACGAGATTCAAGATACAGAATTAAGAAACAAATACATGAAGTTAACTCAATCGTTTTTCAAAGAGATATATGACAACAGTTAATATTGCTCTTAGTTCATTGTCGATGGACTTGTATCGAATTGCTCAAGCAGCACATAAAGGATCTATAAAAACTTGCGAACGATTTCTTGTTGAAACGGATCGGTGGATTGCAGAAATACAAGATACTCAACTGCAACCCTCGATGGAACAAATAATTAATCGAGTGAAAGAATTAAAAACTTTCTCCGTTGACCAGAAGCTGGCAGAGCACGCTTTAGTGTATTCAATTCTTCTTAAAAACCACGTGGTTCATAATCCGTAAGGACATTGTATAATCACGATTGAAAACAATTCGGAGAGTAGCGCCGCGCTCGCAACGCTACGCTTGCGTTAGCGGGCGAGCAGTTGGTAGTTCACTATGAAGTTCTACTATACTTATGTGCTACGAAGCATACTTGATAAAAAATTGTATGTTGGGTGCACGGCTGATTTAAAAAAAAGAATTGAAATGCATAATAAAGGCTTAGTAGAAGCTACAAAACATAGAAAACCATTTGTTTTGATGTACTATGAAGCCTGCTTAGATAAACAAAGAGCGTTTGATAGAGAATCGTATTTTAAGACAGGTTTTGGCAGACGCTATCTAAGCAACAGAATTGGAAATATCGGAGAGTAGCGCAGTTGGTAGCGCGCACGCATGGGGTGCGTGAGGTCGCAGGTTCGATTCCTGTCTC
>CAZKMY010000004.1:27465-31886 GCA_964554085.1 uncultured Pseudomonadales bacterium | reverse complement strand
ATGGTTTGAGCCGCGAAATGTGCTACCCAACCCTGATCTTCAACGCCAAATTGATGTTCGCCATAAATACACGATTGTCGAAACACTACAGTCTTTAGATTATATGAGCGACTGTAATCATGAATATATTGATCTGCTGTACCTTTTGAACAACCATAAGGAGAGTGAAAATCTAAGTGGTATTGTTCGCTAATTCCTTTTGTCTTGGTAGCTACATACCGATCGCCTTGCAATTCAAGTTCAACGTCACCGCACCCCCCATATACTTTGTTAGTGGAGGCAAAAAAGACGATAGCACTTGGATTGTGAATTCGAACTGCTTCCATAAGGTTGAAGGTCCCCTGGGCATTTACTTCAAAATCATGGCGAGGGTCAGTGAGTGAGGTGGTAACCGCAGTTTGGCCTGCTTCATGAAAAATTACATCTTTATTTTTTACTGCATCGCAAAGGGAAGTAAAATCACACACATCTTTTTCTATCACTTCAAGTTTGGTGGCGTCGATTGATTTTAGCCAAGCAATATTCTCGGTAACGTTTTTTCGGGATAGATTGTCGTATAAAGAAACATGATGACCTTGTTTGAGATAAAAAGCCGCTAAGTTTGAACCAATGAAGCCGGCTCCGCCCGTTATTAAGATATTCATATATGTATTTTCCTTTGAGTGATTATCAATATGCAGTATATCGCGTTAAAATACAGGAATGAACCGGAATTATAAAGAGCTCGTGTTTACCAATCATGCCTTGGACCGATTAAAAGAGCGTGACGTGGGGATGAGTGAAGCATGGGCATGCTGGCGACATCCAAACAAGCGAGAATATGCAGCTACCCGAGGTGGGTGGGTGTTTACCCGTAATTGGGGCAAACGGCAGATTGAAGTGGTAGCCAAGCAAAATGTGGTTCGACAAGCTCACCATAAAAACGAATGGGTCGTACTCACCGTCTGGTCTAACCGACTCCAGTACAATCCTCCAAAACCTTTGTGGATGAGGGTATTACGTTGGCTATGGAAGAGGTTAATACAAAAAATTACTTCGTCATCCCGGACCTGATCCGGGATCTATTTTTATTTACATAGATTGCGGGTCTGAGCCCGCAATGACGAATGATCCAGGTCACTATTTTTTCTGTTTGATTCTGCCGCGCTTGAGTTTGGCGCGATATTTGGCGCGATTATGGCGTGATATAATAAACGTATGTATAAACCTCAATTTTCTATCACGCCTGAAATGAATAGTCGAATTGCTGAGATTGAGAGAATTCGAGCACAAGTTGAGCGTACTTCGATTTTGCCTGAAGTTGAAGTGCACCTCAGGCTTAGGGCTACGATCGAATCAGTTCATAGTTCAACATCAATTGAAGGGAACCCGCTCAGCGAGCTACAGGTACAGGAAATACTTAAAGGAAAAATTATACATGCACCTGATTATGCCGTTATTGAAGTAAGAAATTACAAAAAAGCCCTTGATTGGATTGGACGACAACAGAATAGCAGTTTATCATCTCGAGAAATTCTATCTCTTCATCGACTAATGATGAAGGAATTATTACCAAGTGAAAAAGTTGGTCATTTTAGGCAAGGCCCAATTTATGTAGTAAATGAAGAAGATGGACGTGAATCAATTGAATACATCGGTCCTGATGCCCACGAAGTGCCTCGGCTCGTTGATAGTCTTTGCACATGGCTTGATTTAGGGCAACAAAAAGTATTACATCCCGTACTTCGAGCAGGGTTATTCCATTACTTATTTGTTTCAATTCACCCATTTAGTGATGGGAATGGTCGAACGACCCGGTTACTCACCCAACACTTGTTGCAGACTTGGAAATATGGGTTTTCTAACACTTTGTCGCTTGATTCGTATTATTTACAACACCGACTTGAATACTATGAAGCGTTGAGCCGTTCAAAAACATTTGATGGACGCCTAGAGGCGGACATAACTCCATTTTTAGACTATTTCACCAAAGGGTTTTTGGAGTCAGTACAAACACTTCAACAATATATTGAAATAGGTGGGGGTGAAACAAATGAAGGGCCTATTCGATTAAATGCAGATGAACTATCTATCTTGGATTACGCTCATCAATTTGGTTCTGTCGCACTTTCAGATGTTATTGATATTTTAACTATCCCTCGACGAACGGCACAGCGCCGCTTGCAGGTATTAGTATTAAAAGGGATTCTAGAGCAATTTGATCAAGGTCCTGCCACGAAATATAAAGTCCGATCCAAAAAGGGCAACCATTAAGGTTGTCCCTACGGAAAGCATGGATCCCCGACCCGCCTTGCCGGCGAGGCAAGTGCAAGGCCATTGGCCTCCTCGAGGATGACGAATTGGTTATTCGTTTTTGGTGGCACCGCGCTTGAGTTTGGCACGGATGACCATCTCTCGTTCTTCACCGCCTGGGAAATCAACCGCAGTCGATCCTGTCAGTTGATAGTAGTTTAGAAGGTGCGTGTTGAGTGATTCCATGATTAGTTTAATGTCTTCATTGGCGTCGGCAATTTTGTTTTTTAATTCAATAGCTTGGCTTGATTGACCCACTTCCGTCTTTCTAGATTTTGCCGTTTTTAATTGGGCTTCTGCGTCAGCTTCTGCTTTTTGTAATGTTTCATCATTATCGAATAGACCCTTCAACATGTCTTTGAGGTCTTTTTGTTTTTTCTGCAGATCTTCCAATTGTTGGGTTAAGCGGATAATGAGGTTTTGTGTTGCATCTAAAGCAACTGGGTCCATTGATTGATTTTCTATTGTAGCAACTACTGGTTCATCCATAGGTTTTGTCTCCCGTGTTTTTTACTGTATGAATAATAGACTGAAACCTTTATGTTTTGCAAAGGCAAATTGGATACAACGGTAGTTTTTTATATATAGTATGGGGATAATAGTCGTATGAGACTCCCAAGACCTCGGCTTATTATCGTTTCTGTAATTATCCTTCTCTTGTTTGTGACATTGGGTATTTGGGGGATTCAGGTATATCGACAAGGTATGCGCGTGAGTCGATCAGTTTTTATCGCACAAGGGACAACTGGATCAGCGATTAACGGATTGCAATGGTGGTGGAAACCCGCATCGCTCCTTATCCAAAAACTACCCGCATCGTCAACCGGATTTCTTGCCGATCAAATAAATTCCCTGAAAGCATTGGATGAGGTCATTGTTCATCTTCAGACGCTTTTAGGTAGTCAATCATCCCGCCATTACGCCGTGCTGTTTCAAAACAACATGGAGTTGAGGCCAACTGGAGGTTTTTTGGGTTCATATGCTGAAATCTGGATGAATCAGGGAAAGATGAGCGATATAAAAATTCAAGATATTTACGTCCCGGATGGTCAAATAAAGGGTTACGTCAAGGAGCCTGAGCCAATTAAGAAATATTTGTTTAATGAAGAGCATCCTGGGTGGCGTCTGAGGGACAGCAACTGGTCTCCGGACTTTCCAGAAGCAGTCAAAGCTATAAATTGGTTTTTTAAGGAGGGTGAAATTGCCACAATGGATGGGATGATTGCCATTAATCTCTATCCTATTACCGATATTTTACGAGTTACTGGCCCTATTATCCTTCCAGATTATGAGAATCTAGAAATTACCGCCGATACGTTTTACCAAGAAGCTCAACGACATGCAGAAGAAAACTTTTTTCCCGGCTCAACACAAAAAAGTAATTTTTTGAGTAGCGTTGGAAAACAGTTATTGTTCACAATCACTTCGCATCCCGACGTCATCCCCCGTCTCATTCCCGTGATTATGTCCCATCTACAGCAAAAGCATATATCTGTATTTATTCCTGATGCATTGGAAAACGGATGGCAGCAGTTAGGTTGGGATGGGAGATTGCGTGAGTTTGTGAGCGACTATTTGATGGTGGTTGAAGCAAATGTGGGCATGTCTAAAGCAAATTGTTGCGTTGACCGAACACTTACTGATGATATTCGCGTTGATTCAGCCGCGATTGGACACCATATATCGCTGCAGTACGTAAATCATAATCCCGTTACCCCACAACCTCCCATTTCCTGGGGGGGAGGATATAAGAATTATCTACGATTTATTATTCCCTCAACAGCTTCTGTGAGTGCGGTAATGGTGAATAACTTATCGATACCCACAGATGACATTGATGAAGAGTTGATTGGTGATAAGAAATCTGTTGGGTTTTTGGTATTAACTGAAGGAGGTCAGCAAAGTCAGGTGCAATTATGGTACACACTTCCCTTCAAGCAACAGTCGTATTCACTCCTGTTTCAGAAGCAATCAGGGATTTCTGGATGGCCAATGACGATAACAGTCACACAGAATGGAGTTTCTCGGATTTATAAGGAAAAGTTTGTGCAACGAGATCGCTATTTTTATTGACGGTTCAATTCTTGCCAAATAATATTAACGGACAAAATAAAGGGAAGGGCGAGTAC
>CAZKMY010000004.1:16199-27365 GCA_964554085.1 uncultured Pseudomonadales bacterium | reverse complement strand
CAGCCACAATCCAATTCCCGTAGCAAGTCCTACCACAAACATGAGTGCGAGTTCTCCAATGATCCAGGTGCTGAGTTGCGTTTCAACCTGATCAATGCATCGCTTAATCGTGTTCTGAGTGGTCTCTGAAGCACCAAAGAGGCGACTGATCCGCCAAAGTTTGTATCTCTCACGCAGTAAGCTAAAAGCAAGAAATAAGACAATGATTGTTTTGATGACCGTTGAAATGGTGCTGGATAAGAGTTGAGAAATTCGTGGGATTGCAGCCAATGGTGAAGCTAATATTTGAATGTTATCTAAACTGAGGTGAAATGAGTTGACTGTATCAACGACTTCGCGAGGTAACCCTAGCTGTTTGATAGCCAACAAGCTTTCTTTCACAAGAGGAGGGACAATTCCCATTACCATGACTATAAGAAAGACACACAGTGCCAGAAATGCGAGCGCATTGCTTAATCGTTGTTTTTTTGTGCGCTGAGTCAGGAACGTAGCAAGTGGATGCATGGCAGCCATAAGAATAAACGCAATGAAGAGCATGATGAGAACATTACGGATCAGGAAGAGAAAATACATGGAAAGGAGAATTACAAAAATCGAAATTACAGATTTAATCGATATTGTGATTTTTTTCGTCTGATTCATACTACTTTGACACTCCTTCGTCTATCATATCAAATACTCAGCTATACTATTGTATGTATGAAGAAAACCTTATCTCTTATTGTGCTTGCCTATTTTCGGTATTTTGCACAGATTCGTCTTAAACGGTTTCGCCCTCTGATTATTGGAGTTACGGGAAGTGCGGGCAAAACCAGTACCTGTGATGCAATTGCAGCAGTGCTCCCTGATTCAGTTCGACTAAAGCAAAGTGGGAAAGCAAATTCTGAGTCAGGAATTCCACTTAATATTTTGGGACTTTATCCGCGTGATTATTCTGTATTGGATTGGATACGATTGATACTACTAGCTCCCTTGCAGGCGTTTTCACACGATGATCCTTTTGATATATACGTTGCGGAGATGGGAATTGATTCCCCGTATCCACCAAAAAATATGGATTATCTCCTCAGTATTATCTGGCCTCAGATTGGAGTATTCCTTAATGCCTTGCCCGTCCACGCCGCCGCTTTTGACGCAACCATTACCTCTAATCTTGATGACCGGACACAGAAAATTATTGATGCGATCGCGGCAGAAAAATCTAAGTTGATCCATCAACTACCTGTATCGGGAACAGGAATCGTGAATGCTGATGATGTAGCGGTGATGGAACACATAAAAGATACATCAGCAAACATAATGACTTTTGGTAAAAGTGAAAATGCGGATTTGGTAATTACGTCAGTTTTTAGAACGATTAGTGCTACCTCAATTAACTACACCTATAGATCGCAAGAAGCCACGCTTAAGCTCCCTTATGCGCTGCCCGATCACTTTGCCTATTCATTTGCTGCCGCATTATTGGTGGGCATTTCTCAAAAACAATCTTTAATTGACGGATGTATCCATATTGAGAAGCGATTTAAACTTCCCCCAGGAAGAGCTTCTTTGTTTGCGGGGATACATGACTCAATCGTGATCGATAGTTCATATAATGCTTCAGCTCAGCCGATGATTGATATGATCTCTTTGTTGGCTTCACTACCTGCCGCGCGGCATTTGGCATTGCTGGGAGATATGCGAGAGCTTGGTGATGAGGCAGAAGAAGAACACCTGCGGGTTTTTGAAGCCGCCGTCAAGGTATGTGATGCTGTCTATTTAGTAGGTCCGCTGATGAAGACGTATGCGTTTTCGCAGGCTAATCGAACAAACAAGAAAGTGCATTGGTTTGCTACATCTAGAGAAGCGGGAGTATTTTTGAAACAAGAATTGTTAAAGGATGATGTGTTGCTCATCAAGGGGTCTCAAAATACGCTTTTCATGGAAATTGCTGTGGAAATGCTCCTAAAGAATCCTACTGATGCTTCACGTCTTTGCCGACGAGGAACGTATTGGGACAAAAAACGACGAATGATTAAGTAAATATTTACTCCAGCTGCATGTGTGCTCATAATGGACACGAGGAGAAAACAATGAAAGGTTTGTTTCGCTATATTAACCAAAAGAAGTGGTGGATGATTGGAATTGGACTCATCTGTCTTGGCGGAGGTCTGTGGTGGAATTCAAAACAACAGCAGACAAAGAAGATCTCTACCGTAATCCCCGAGTATCGAGATATTACCCAAGTGCTGAAGGTGTCGGGAAGTATTGATGCTGAAGAAAAAGTACGGTTATCTTTCGCGGCAGCCAGCAAGCTGACGTGGCTCAACGTTAAAGAAGGAGATCTTGTCAAAAAAAATCAAGGACTCGCCTCGGTTGATTCTCGAACATTGCAGAAACAGATGGAGATTGCTCAGAATACTCATGGGATTCAATTTAGGGCGTTTGAGAATAGCCTTGATGCTGTCGATTACTACTCTGATGGTGGGTTAACCGACAAAGAACGAAGGAGTGCAGAAACGGCTGAGCTGAGTTTGCGCAACACCGCACTTGCTGTCGAATCGGCTGATATATCTATAAAATTGTCATACATGTCTAGTCCTATAAATGGGATTGTAACAAAAATAGATCAAAAGAATGTGGGAGCACTTATGCTTCCTACAAATGGGATCGAAGTGGTTAATCCTGCAAGTGTTTACTTTAGCGCTGTTATCGATGAAGAAGATGTATCAAAGATTACGGCTTCATTATCAGGAATCGTTCGCTTGGATGCGTTTTCTGATCAAGAATTCCCCACTACTGTCAAACGTATTGCATTTACACCGTCGGTAAGTGAAAGTGGTGGAACAGGTTATTCAATTTGGCTGACTATGCCGGTAGATAATTCGATGATGCAATATAAATTGGGAATGAATGGGGATGCTGAAATTGTGTTGGATAAACAACAACATGTATTGTCAGTTCCTACTGATGCCTTGATTGAACGTGACGGCGTCACCTATGTCGAAGTGCTTGAGCATGGGAAGCAGGTGAAACGCGCTGTCAAAACAGGTATCAGTGATGACAATTACTCAGCGATTATTGATGGGCTGTCGACAAATGACAATGTCGTTGTCCCAACAAAGTAGCGGACAGTATGAAGACTCCACTTCTTGAGCTCAAAGATGTGAGTAAAGTGTATGAATTGGGCGATCAAACCCTGTATGCCATGTCACATGTGAGTGTAAAAATTTTTGAAGGAGAGTTTGTGGCAATTGTTGGCCCATCTGGATCCGGTAAATCAACTTTCCTACATATTGCATCTCTTCTAGACAAGCCCACCGAAGGGTCGATCTTTATAAAAGGAAAGAATGTAACCGATTACACAGAACCGGAAACAGCCCTGTTGAGAAATCGGGAAATTGGTTTTGTTTTTCAACAATTCAATTTATTAGCCAAGACAAGTGCTCTGGAAAACGTTGCTCTTCCCCTTGTTTATACCGGAGTGAGTGAGGCCGAACGGATAAACCGGTCAAAAGAAAATCTCGTTGCCGTTGGTTTAGGAGAACGACTCCATAACACTCCAGCACAATTATCAGGTGGTCAACAGCAGCGGGTGGCTATTGCCCGGGCACTGGTGACGAATCCCGCCATCATCTTTGCTGATGAACCGACGGGAAATCTGGATAGTAAATCGGGTGAAGAAATAAAGAAAATGATCATTCGCCTGAATAATGAAGGAAAGACGGTGGTATTGGTAACTCATGACTTAGCCATGGCCCAAATTGCCAAACGAATTTTAACGGTTGCTGACGGGACAATTACCAGCGATACGTTGACTAAGTGGGGCAAGGATGATGATGTGGTGTATAAAGACTGGCCAGCATGGCAAGTGAAGGCAAAGGGGAATTTGAAATCAAACGGAGTGAAAGAGTACACCCGAGAACAGCGAGGTGAATAATGCCATTTCAAACGTTAATCATGATGGCACTGAAGTCGCTTTGGCGAAATAAGTCACGCTCAATTTTGACCATGCTGGGAGTGATTATTGGTGTTGGGTCAGTCATATTATTGGTCGCTATTGGTAGCGGATTGCAAAAATATGTTACTGATCAATTTCAATCTTTTGGAGCAAATAATATTTATATCGCTTCTGGTGATGTATTGGGAGGTGGATCAGCGCAAAGTAATGCCGCAGCAGCACTTTCTAGTGTGCTGCGATATGAAGATGTCAACAAAATTAAACAAATGAGACAAAATGTCTCTGATGTCACAGCAATGTCACTTAATTCAACTACTGCTGAATATCGAAATATTAGCAAAAAACCGTCGGTTGTTGGAGTGAATGCGAGTTATTCCACAATTTCCAATACCAAACCTGCAATTGGTCGTTTTTTTGATGCAACCGAGGAAGAGAAAAAATCACAAGTGGCTGTACTTGGATATAAAATTGCTAAAGACTTGTTTGGATCTGTAGACCCTCTTGGTAAGACTGTTTTAGTAAAGAATCGGCCATTGACTGTGATTGGCGTTGTGGAAGAAAAAGGTGGCGGATTTGGAGGACCTTCATTTGATGATTATATCTATATCCCGATTACGAGTTGGTTTCAAATGTTTGATTCAAAATTGGTATTCAGAATTATGGTTGCTGCACGAGACGAAACTACTGTTCAACCTGCAATTGATGAAATTAAGTCATATTACTTAAAGCGGCTAAAAAAAGATGAATTTTCAGTATTTAAGCAAGATGAAATCTTGAAGGTAATTGATCAGGTATTAGGGGCATTAACGGCAGGATTGGGGGGAATTGCTGCTATATCACTGGTGGTCGGAGGTATTGGGATTATGAATATCATGCTTGTTTCAGTTACCGAGCGAACCCGAGAAATTGGACTGAGAAAAGCACTTGGAGCGACGCCGCGAATCATATTGCTGCAGTTTTTAATCGAGTCTGTAGTGTTGTCAGTTTCCGGAGGATTGATTGGAGTGCTGATGGCTCAAGGACTCGCGTTGGTGATTTCACGATTTATACCTGCTCAAGTAACGCTATCCGCGGTCATGTTGGCATTTGGTGTGTCAGCGACAGTTGGTGTTGTTTTTGGAGTTTATCCTGCAAAAAAAGCCGCACAACTCTCCCCCATCGAAGCCCTTCGATATGAGTAGAATCCACAGAGTATAGGGTATAGGGTACAGGGGATAGGATAATTGAGATAGAATAAGGGCATGATTGGTGTTATTCAACGATTACTACAACTGATTGTCATCGCCGGAATTGCGTTTGCTGTATGGAAACCTGATATGTTGCCTCAGCAGGTACAACCTCTTGCCAAATCACTTCAGCAGGCAATTGTGGGAAAGGATGCAACTTGGGAAAGTTTTTCCACCACTTGGCGAGACCGGTGGCAGATAGCAGGCAATTATGTCCCAGCACTCAGAGGGTGGGCGCAAGCAATCCCTTCTTCTCCACCTACAATTACCGCCCAGTCAGTCGTGGACTTCACCATACAAACGTTATTCATTGAACCAACAAGAAAATGGGAGTCTATTAAATCAAATTTTATTTCATCTGAATCTGCTTCAATTAGCGGTGAAGGCGCTCAATAATGGGATACATTCATTCTGAAGAAACGGTTTTTTCCGGAAAGAAAGTGACAGTCACTCAATGTCAGATGGATTTTGGAAATGGAAAAACACCCATTTATGAGCGGATTGATTTTGATACAAAAACAGGAGTGTCTGTCTTACCACTTACAGACACGGGAATCCTACTCATCAAGCACTACCAATTAGGACTTAATAGAGATTTGTGGACGTTGCCGACGGGAGGGCTGGAGCCAAATGAAGATCCCAAGCAACGCGCGGTTTGGGAATTGGAAGAAGAGGCGGGCGTTACTTGCTCGTATGTATCGCTCCTGTTGCGGACTCATCAATTGCCAGGATATATCGGAAGTGAACCAGGATACATTTTTGTCGCATCTGGATTATCGCAGAAAACACGTGAGGGTGATGAACCGTTTCCAATCACAGTGACCGAATTTGGGTGGAATGATGCGTTGGATATGGTGCGGGATGGAGTTATTATTGATGGCCGAACGATTATGTCACTGTTATACTACGACCGGTTTTACCGGAATCAATAGTATATGCAAGAACTTATTACTGCTTTTCAGTCACTCTTGACTCGCATTCAAGAAGTAGGTGAAAAACTCAATATCACTGATAAGGTACAAGAACTGTCACGTTTACGGGAACAAACTGTGGCCACGACTTTTTGGCAAGATGATCAGACAGCAAAAACGATACTCAAACAAATCTCTTTTTTGGAATCGGAAATCACTTTGGTGGAATCGATTCAAAAAAAATGCCGCGAATGGATAGAATTACTCAATCTAGCACAATCAGATCAGCAGGCTGATAAATCGTTTCTCCAGGATGGAGAAGTGGCACTTCAGACAATTACTACTGAGATAAAACAAGCAGAAATTCATTTATTTCTATCTGGTCCTTACGACGCTAGCGATGCGATCATATCTATTCATGCGGGACAAGGAGGGACAGAGGCTCAGGACTGGGCAGAAATGCTGTTACGCATGTACCTCAGATTTTTTGAACGTCGTAATTGGAAATATGACTTGGTGGAAGAAACACGTGGAGAAGAAGCTGGGATAAAGTCGGCTTCGGTCATGGTTTATGGAGGATTAGCATTTGGGTATCTAAAGCATGAAGCAGGAACACATCGATTGGTCCGCCAAAGTCCATTTAACGCAGATAAGCTCAGACAAACATCATTTGCCCTGGTTGAGGTCTTGCCTCAGATTACTGACGCACAAGCGGTACAGGTCCGCGAAGAGGATTTGGAGTGGCAATTTTTCCGCGCTGGTGGTCATGGGGGGCAAAATGTGAATAAAGTGAATACTGCCGTACGTTTACGTCATGTCCCTTCAGGTATTGTGGTTGAGGCTCGAACCGAGCGTTATCAAGAACAAAATAGAAAATATGCCCTGGCAATTTTGACAAGTAAACTGTGGCAAATTGAAGAGGAACGCCGAGCGAAAGAAATTGACTCTCTGAAAGGGAATCGTATAGCGAGTTGGGGAACACAAATCCGCAACTACGTACTCCACCCCTATCAATTGGTGAAGGATGTCCGGACAGAGGTTGAAACTTCTGACACAAGCGGCGTACTTGATGGTGATTTAAATCAGTTTGTGGAGGCGGAAGTACGATTGTAAATATGGTATAGTGGTTTGCAGGAATACTCTTCTAATCAGGGAGATTTTTATTATGGATATCCAAGAACAACCAATATCAAATCAGCCAAGTGTGGAAGTTCCACCATCTATTACCTATCAAGTACCTCCTAAACAGAAGGAAGTTGTTATGAAGCCTGTCGTTGTTGTGGGTTTATGTATTGCCATCGTTGCTGCTGGTATCGGGACCGGATATGGAGTTCATGCGATAACAGGAAAGTCGGTAACCGGAACCGAATTAACGGGCGCTCCCGGAACAGTGTCAGCAGATCAAATTGCGGTTGGTAAAACGTATGGAGCGGAAGATGGAAAGAAGTTTCCTGACCAGTCTGAAGGAGTGATTCAAAAAGGCGGGATGGACGGTGAGGGAACACATCACTTAGTGCGTCCTGGTGGAGCTTCTCAAACGGTATATCTTACTTCTTCTGTTGTCGACTTAGATTTGTTTGTGGGCCACAAAGTATTGGTTCAAGGTGAAACATTCTCCGCACAAAAAGCCGCATGGTTTATGGATGTGGGGAGTGTCAAAGTCTTAGAATTGAACGCTCAAAAGGCTGATGATCCTAGTGCATCTGCTTCTGCAATAAGCGAATAATTTTTGGAGAAACCTGCCGCATGATTGTGTTTGAATCGGTTACGAAAGCATACGGAGAACAGACAGCTTTGTCGTCTGTAAGTTTCACTGTTAACCCGGGCGAGTTTGTGTTTGTGGTTGGTCCGTCGGGGGCTGGTAAGTCAACGCTGGCGAAGCTTTTGTTAAAGGAGATCGAGCCAACAAGCGGAACAATAAAAGTTGGGGAGTTTGATTACGCGTCAATAAAACCAAGAGATATTCCTTTCTTGAGAAGGCAAATCGGAATTGTGTTTCAGGATAATAAACTATTGCCCGATAGAACTGTTGCAGAAAATATTGCGATTAGTTTTGAGATTATGGGTAAGTCCGACGCGATAATTGAACCTGCGATTCAAGATTTATTGCGGGTGACTAATTTGGTAGGAAAGGACAATTTTTTTCCCAGACAGTTATCTGGTGGTGAATTACAACGTGTAGTGATTGCCCGGGCATTAGCGATGGACCCTCCCGTGTTATTTGCCGATGAACCCACGGGAAATTTGGACACGGAAACGGCGATGCAAATTGTTGATTTATTGTCCAAAATTAATCAGCAAGGAACGACTATTTTGATGGCAACACATGATTTGTCGTTGGTGAAGCGGATGAAGCGGAGAACCCTGCATATAAAGCAAGGTCAATTGGTGGAAGACAGTAAATCACATGAACCAATTGATAAGAAGGAGTTGCATGAATAGAACTCTTTCCTATAGTCTAAAGAATATCCGCCGCTCACCTTTTCAGGCATTAGGTTCTGTGTTTGTGTTATTACTCACTTTTACGGCAGCTCAATTATTTGTCTTGGTTTCATTAGGATCGCAAGTTTTGCTGGCTTACTTTGAAACACGTCCTCAGGTGACAGCATTTTTCACCGATAAGGTTGATGAAACCACCATTATGCAAATAAAACAGCAATTGGAAAGTCAACCTCATGTAAGTGAAGTTAAATACGTATCAAAAATGGACGCATTAAATCTTTACCGAGATCAAAATAAAGACGATCCATTGCTCTTGGAAATGGTCACCGCAGATATTCTCCCCCCCTCTTTAGAGGTATCAGCAAAGAATATGTCTTCGCTTCCAAAGATATATGAAGACCTCAAGCAGGTAAGTGGGGTTGAGGAAGTGGTATATCAGAAAGATGTTATTGAAGCCCTTCAAAAATGGACAAATGGGATTCGGACAAGCGGAATCATTCTTGTTGGTTTTCTTTTGTTTACTTCGATATTAATTACCAGCATTCTGATTTCCATGAAAGTGGCTCAAAAACGTCAAGAGATTCGAATCTTGCGGTTGTTGGGAGCTTCACCTTGGTTTGTGCGTGGCCCTTTTATTATTGAGGGAGTGATTTATGGTGCAGTAAGTGCACTTATTGCCTGGGTCATTATTTATATCGCACTCTTGTATGCCACCCCACTATTGGTCTCTTTTGTGGGAGATATTCCACTATTGCCGGTGCCAATCACCACCATGCTTTGGTTGCTTGGAGGAAGTGTTGGGGCCGGTTCTTTAATGGGGGTCGTCAGTGGCAGCTTATCAACTTCACGGTACTAAACGAGTTTGTATTTTTATACTCCGCGCGTTCATTGGAGTTTGTGTCCTTTATTCGCTCCTATTATGGACACATGTCATTCCCGTATTTGCTGACGACCTAGAACAAAAACAGAAAGAGATTCAGGAATTGGAAGCGAAATTGGTGGAAATTCAAGGGCAGAAGCAAACACTCTCAAAAACGATTGACTATCTTAATACCAAAATTACACTTACTCAAAAGCAGATCGCTTCAACACAAGCAGAAATTGCGGCTTTGGAAGATGAAGTACAAGCTTTGTCGGGCAAAATTGTTATTCTTGATTCAAATTTGGAAAAACTTTCAGCGTTGCTGATTAATCGAATTCACACAACGTATAAGCGGGCATTAGCAACAAAGCCATTGGAGCTTCTGTTTTCATCTGATGGGTTCGGCGATTTTTTAAAACGATATAAATATCTTCAAGTAAGTCAAAAGCACGATAAACAAGTTATGTTTGAGTTGGAAAAGGCGCGGACAAATTTTGATGAACAGAAACAGGCAAAAGAGGTGAAGCAAGCTGAGTTAGAAAAGGCGAAGAAAAAGTTAGTATCGCAGAAAGCTTCACTTGATCAGCAACAAAAAGAAAAGCAAACGTTGTTGCAGGTAACGCGAAATGATGAGAAAACATATCAAGAAATGGTGGCTCGGGCGAAGGCTGAGTTGGAAGCAATTCAGTCAGTCATTGCTGGGAAAGGGCAAGAAACTGAAGTCAGACACGTAAATGAAGGTGAGAATATTGCAAACGTGATTAGTGGTCGATCGCCATGCTCGAGCGGAACCCATCTTCATTTCGAAGTGATTAAGGATTCATCTCGGATCAATCCATTTTCTGTGCTTAAATCTATCTCGTTAAATTGGGACAATAACGATCCTCAAGTAAATGGATCAGGCTCCTGGAATTGGCCCATTAATGAGCCCGTTAGAATTACACAATCGTATGGAAAAACATCATATTCTTCCATCTATGCAGGGAACTTTCATACGGGTGTTGATATGGTTAATTCAGATAACCTATCGGTAAAAGCGGTTAAGTCGGGGCAACTATTCCGTGGAGCGATTGGTTGTGGCGGTGGAACGCTGCGTTATGTTCGGGTACATCAAGATGAAGGTTATGATACGTATTATCTTCACGTAAATTATTAATTGTAGGTGATCATTTTATTTATCGGGCGCGAAGACCGCGCCCCTACATGGGCCATTGGTTGCGGGCAACCACGAGGGTTGCCCCTACATGAAATTGTTGTCGTTTCCCCAATTTTTAGGATTATCTTCCATATATTGGACAACGGCGTAATATTCCTTTTCGTTCCGAATAATGTGTTCGTAATAATTTCGTTGCCATAATTTGCGGGTTCCTGTATTGTTCATTTTATTTACATCCTTTGTTGATTGATATTTAAACCATCCGATAATTTGTCCTAATGTAGGGGCGGGGTTATCCCGCCCTATCAAATTTTTATGATTTATCGGGCGCGAAGACCGCGCCCCTACAATTTGGATAATGAAATGAATATGGTGGGGCATAATGATACATCTATCCATTTGGGTATGCATATATTTTTTATCAATTTTATTTATCCATTTAACCACCATTTTTCCTGCCTGATTCAATTCCATTTTCCCTTGATTTATCGATCCAAATAATTCCATTCTTTGGTGGGTACAGATCGTCACAAAATACACGCCATTTGACGAATAATCATATCCCTGCAATCTAATCGTTCGACGTTGGGGAAATTCCATAGTTATGTTTAATACTTATATATGTAATT
>CAZKMY010000004.1:0-16189 GCA_964554085.1 uncultured Pseudomonadales bacterium | reverse complement strand
CTTATTATATGTATAAATCGTGGCTTATCGTCGTCGCCTTATACTTTCTGACATATTCTTCAATTCATGCCACATCTTTGGTGTTGTCTGACGTTCCCGAATCAATTCCAATTGATGATTCATTCACTGTAACTGCGTCATTTAGCGGAAGTAAAAGTAGTTGTGGTTTAAAGACATATTACTTACGGGGAGTATTGTTTCAGAACAGTGGGGACGATTTGTTTGGATACACAAAAAATAATCAAGATGAATGGATAAGTATGTCCGAGCTCCCATCAAGATTATTTTCATTCACCACCAGCGATGAAGGAACTTGGAGCGGCCAACTACTTATCAAGGGTGACCATGAATCAAGCGGATTTAAAGGACAGGGGACATATCAAGTACGATTGGATCGATATACGCAAACAGGAACGTCAAAAGCGGAATCAAGTAATGGGATCCCCATCACTTTCTTGTATACTCCCCCACCCACCCCAACTCCGACTCCAACTCCTTCAGCAAGCTCGGGGTCTACGGCCACTCCCACTCCTACACCTACTCCTTCGACAGGCTCAGGACCTACGGCCACTCCTGTGGCAACTTCCGCACTTATCACTACACCTTCCCCATCACCAATTTCTATAATCGAGACTGATACCGGAGATTTTTCATCATCAACCAGTTCGCAAATTTTGGGATTATCACATACTTCAACCGAATCATCACAACAAATGATGCAGTCGGCTTCAGAAAAAAACTCAATACTGATACCAGTGATTATCGTGCTTGGAGGTATATGTATCGTGACGGGAGGATTATCTCTGGGTACCTCACTTCTTGGGAATGATTCAAATTAGTACGGTACAATGTTGATATGTCTTGGTTATTGCGTTATATCAAAGAAGTTATTTTTAGATGGATGCCTGTGGCAATGGTCATGGCGATCATTTTTTGGTGGTCGGCCCAGTCTGATCTACCTGGTGCTGCTGGCGGGATTGTGTGGTGGGATTTTTTGCTCAAGAAAACTGCACATCTCTCTGAATATGCGTGTTTATTTTATGTCTGGCAACGGGCACTTAATTGGCAAAAAAGTGAAGATAGTCGCACCTATTGGTTATCATTCGTCTTGGTGATCCTCTATGCGATTTCTGATGAAATTCATCAGTCGTTTACACCCGGAAGACACCCCCAATTGCGTGATGTGGGTTTTGATTCACTTGGTGGTTTGCTGGTATATCTTAAGTTGATGCAGTTTGTGTAACCTATAATTCCTTGACTAATCTGAGAACAAGCTTATAATACCTTCTTATACTGAACTGCCCCTGGGAAACTTGGGGCTTTTTGTTGCTATATGCAACAAATTTTAAAAATAGTAAGGGGGTGAATATACAATGAAAAAGTTTTTAGTGATAATGCTTTCCGTTTTTATGTTGGCTGGTGTCGCTTTGACTCAACGAGTCATTTCCGCTCAAGCAAAAGATGATCATCATGAAGAACCGCGTTGCGAAGAACGACAAGTGTCTCAAGAAGGCCTGTGTCAGGTTCATTTAGCTCCAAAATGTGAGAAGTGTTGGACTAAAAAAGAAAACTATGATTGCCACTGGCATCGTGGTCACTGGGAATGTAAAACTCGAGATAAAAAAGTTTGTGATTCGAGATGCAGCTTTTGCTCTGATCGTCCTGCTGATACGTGGATTACCCGGAGTAGTTCCCGTGATAACTGGTCTTTAGGCCGGTGTGAAGGACCAGAAAACAATATTTGTAAAAATATCGTTGGTCATCCCACCATGACAGATGGCATGATCATTTCCGACAAAGGAATATGTTCCTGTAAGGATGGATATCATAAAGTCACATCAAATTCTGAAGATCTGAAAATGATGCGCCGTGAAGAGGAAGATCCGTTCACTTGTGTGAGCGATGAACCAACACCTACCCCCACACCATCAACGGATGAGGGGCGCGTGTCTGGATCATGGATTCAAACCAATTGCGATGGACATATTGATGCCCGCATGAACCTCTACGAAAGTGGTAAAGGCATCGAAAAAGTTACCGTTACATTTAAATACATGAACGAAACCAAAACTGTTATGACTAACAGTAATGGTGAAGCAAATGTAGGATTTGACTTCCGTGGCGAAGATAAGGTGTTTATGTCTGCTGATGGTTGGTCTGGACAAGAACCAACTGCCAAAGCTCCCACGACAAGTTGTTCGACAACTGGTCAAGTTTTAGGCGCTACCACAATGGCTGGAACAGGCATGTTTGATACTTCAATCATGAATTTGTTTGGCGTTGCTGGATCATTATTGACAATCGTTGGTTTACGCCGTTATGGCAAGAAAAACTAACAGAAAAAGTACGAAGTACAAAGTACGGAGTACGAAGAAGCAAAATAATCACCCTCGACATACACGTCGGGGGTGGTTGGTTTTGCGCCATCGCTGGCATTTATGGGGTGCAGAATTTGTTAGTTTGACGATTGAAACCGTAGGGTATTTATTATCAAAATTACCCCCTATTTCGATTTCGGTGAAAAAGAAGCGAAAACGAGGAAGACCGAAGAAAAAAGTATCGCTGTTTTCGTTTTTGAAGCGTTATTTGTCGGCTATTTATATCGTAGTGGGTTTGATAGGAGTGGGGTTATGGCTGAATCATTGGTGGTATTTAGGTTTGGCGGAACAGACGAGCAAATCTGCACTACTCACCCAACAACTGACTGAATTGCCCCAGATTGATTTACCTCATCCCACACATATTTATATACAATGGTTTGTTGATGCTGATATTAAGGATGGAACTGTTGTAGGCAACACCTGGACGATTTTGGAGAAGGATGCCGTCTATGTTGTACAATCCGCCCGACCGGGACAAAACGGAAATATTTTAATATATGGTCACAATACTAGAGATGTTCTTGGGAATATTCGCGCTCTTAAAGGATATGAAAAAGTGCGATTAACACTGTCAGATGGTTCACAAAAATGGTACCAAGTACAAAAAATGGATCAGGTTCCACCCACCATGGTGAAATACCTTGAGCCATCCGATTCGGAAATACTCACCTTATATACGTGTGCCGGTTTTGCTGATGCTGAACGATTTGTGGTTCAAGCAATACCTTTCCCAGAAAATGAATGATGTGGTAGTTCTCTAGATTTGTTATGCTGAGTTCATGCAAAAGAATGAATCACCTACTCAGGTGTTGGTTCCTGGTGCCAGCGTTTTGGATGTCCCAGAATTATTACAATCACTTGGAACTGAAGAAAAAGGGTTATGGGAAAGCGAGTCCCGGAAGCGATTGGTTAGCCACGGTCCAAATTCATTGATTCAAAAAGAGAAAAAACACCCTATTGTTGAGTTCCTAAACAATTTCACCAATCCCCTTATTCTCACGTTGCTTGTAATTGCAATCGTTTCCTATTTTATGGGTAGTACAGTTGATTCAATCATCATCATTGTCATGGTGTTTATGAGCGCTACTCTCAATTTTGTCCAAGAATACAAAGCGTCACGAGCAACAGAACTTTTGCAATCACAGGTGGCTCATCTAGCAATGGTGTATCGTCGTGGAGAGCTAAAGGAAATTCCCGCGATTAAACTTGTTCCCGGTGATGTGTTGGAATTAAATGCAGGAGATTTGATTCCGGCGGATAGCCGCATCATTGAAGCAAAAGATTTTTTCGTCAACCAATCATCACTCACCGGCGAATCATTCCCTGTTGAGAAAATCTCAACCACACTGTCATCTCCTCCAAAAGATCTTGAAAGTATGCACAACATGGTCTTTTCTGGAACTGCAGTTAATACGGGATGGGCAAAAGCCGTGGTGGTGGCTACGGGTAAGGATAGCGAGTTGGGCCGACTTAACGAAGCAATGAAAGAAATTGAAGATCAAGATGAGTTTTCAAAAAACATGCAGGCGTTTTCAAAAATGATTATTAAAGTAATCGTTGTGTTGGTCACCTTTATTTTTGGATTTAAGGCAATAGTTCATCATGATATTTGGAGCTCACTAGAATTTTCTGTTGCTGTAGCGGTGGGATTAACACCCGAGTTCTTACCCATGATCATGTCCGTTACTATGGGAAAAGGTTCTGTGAAGATGGCGAAGAAAGGAGTGATTGTAAAACGATTAACTGCTATCCCCACACTGGGAAGCATGAATATATTGTGCACCGACAAAACAGGGACATTAACAGAAAATAAGATTGCTTTAGTTAAATTTGTCAATGTGTTTGGGGAATCTTCCAATGAGACTTTACGGCTCGCATTTTTAAACAGTCATTTCCAAAATGGAATCACCAATCCAATGGATGAGGCCGTAAATGCATATAAACATCAATTTACGAATGGATGGAAAAAACAGGATGAAATACCTTTTGATTTTGAGAGGAGACGACTAACTGTTGTATTACGAGACAAGAATGGAATTGGGATGATGGTTACCAAGGGAGCTCCTGAATCCATATTACCTGTCGTAAAGCATTATTGGTATCAAGATAAACCTCATCCTTTTACCAAAGAGGCACTTGAGCGGTACCAAAATCTGTATGACGATCTGTCACGAGATGGTTTTCGTGTGTTGGCAGTCGCACAAAAAAATGTTGACCCTGACAAACACCCTTACAAAGCTACTGATGAAGTAGATCTTATTTTTAGTGGATTTATTGCTTTTTTGGACCCACCAAAAAAGGGGGTTCGGCACGCATTGGATGAGTTGGAAGCATTAGGTATTGATATGAAAGTTATTTCTGGTGACAACGAATTGGTGACCGAGCGGATTTGTCATGAAGTTGGTATTGAAATTAAGGGTGTCTTGCTTGGGTCAGAAGTAGACGCTTTATCTGATGAACAACTTTTGATAACTGCAACGAATACTACTGTATTCGCACGGTTTAACCCCGAGCAGAAAAATCGAATCATTCGAGCTCTCAGAGCGGGAGGTAATGTGGTGGGGTATATGGGTGATGGAATAAATGATGCACCATCACTCTTGACAGCAGATGTCGGGATTTCTGTTGCCAATGCAGTGGATGTGGCCCGCGAAGCGGCAGATTTTGTATTAACAAAAAAAAGCCTATTGTTGTTAACTGAGGGGGTTCGTGAAGGTAGGCGGACGTTTGGAAATACAATGAAGTACATCATGATGGGATTGTCTTCAAATTTTGGCAATATGTTTTCAATGCTGGGAGCAGTCATGTTTTTGCCGTTTTTGCCCATGTTGCCCATGCAAATATTACTCAACAATTTTCTCTATGATTTAAGCCAAATTATGATCCCCACAGACACCGTGGATGAGGAGTATGTACAGACGCCGAAACGAATGAGTTTAAAGCAAATCCGTTCGGTTATGTTTTTGTTTGGACCCATCAGCTCTTTGTTTGATTTTGCAACATTTTTCTTGATGTACAAGCTGTTTTCACAAAATATGGCTGCATTTCAAACTGGATGGTTTATCGAGTCACTTGCAACACAAGCGTTGGTTATTTTTGTTATTCGAACACGGAAACTGCCCTTTATCCAAAGTAATCCAAGTGTTTTACTTGGAGGAGCAGCTGTGATTGCGGTATTGGCAGGATGGATAATTTCACAAAGTTCCTTTGGTTCGCTTTTTGGGTTTACTCGCTTGCCAATCTCCACGCTCATGCTGTTGGCGCTTATTGTTCTTGTTTACCTCATAGTAGTTGAGGGGGCAAAGCGGATTTATTACGGTTTACTTGCCCGCGAAACGTATGCGGCTTAAAGATGGAATTTTAATCATATTTATGCTTACAATGGGGCTGAAATGGTTTCGTTTATAACGCATTGGCTGACGCCACACTATACCAACAATCATCGCCCGCGGCTCTTGCAACCCGTTGGGTTGTCGGTGGTGGTTGGTTTGTTTCTCCTGTTTCAGACGACGCTTCAATTATTAAGCGCTACTCCATCGCTCCCCGGTGGTTTTGTGTTGGGATATGCAAGTTCAATAAGTCCATCTCAAGTGCTCGAAAAAACAAATGCTGAGCGGGCTCAAGCCGGACTCCCACCGTTTGTTGTGAACGAAAAATTGAATCAAGCTGCTTTAGCAAAAGCGAATCATATGTTTCAGAATGATTATTGGGCGCATGTTGCTCCTGATGGGACTACTCCGTGGGTTTTTATTAAGAATGCAGGGTATGCATACTCTGTGGCGGGAGAAAATTTAGCGCGTGATTTTGGCGACACTTCTTCCATGGTTCGAGCGTGGATGAATTCCGCTACACATAAAGCAAATATTGTGCACCAAAAATACACTCAAACGGGTATTGCCGTGGTGGATGGAAAATTACAGGGAGTGGAAACGACTTTGGTAGTCCAATTGTTTGGGCTTCCTTCCGGACTGGTACCACAGACTTCTGATCAAGGTGCTCAAAGTGATAAAGTAGTACAAAAGCAAGCGGTACAAGCTACTCCCGCCCCCACTGCCGTGCCAATTGCACAATTGGAGCCTGTCCAACCCCTTCCACGAATGGAAACAACCTCACTTAGAGCTAAGTCGGACTTGGAACAACCAACAATGGTATCCCCACTTACGGTAACAAAAGTAGTTGCAAGCCTACTTATCACCCTCCTTGTACTCGTACTTGCTTATGACTTATTGGCTGCGTCAAAGCGAAAATTACCACGACGCGTTGGTAACAACTGGGCACATATCGGGTTGTTTAGTGTGGTTTTACTTATCATTGTAGTAATTACTCAGGGGAAAGTGTTGTAGGTATGAAAACTTTCTTTCTGGAATCCACACATCATTATGCAATACTTGCCTTGATTCTGGCGTTGGGAATCGCGGGGATTGCTTGGTCCCGTTCAAATCTCCCGCTTCAGCAGTTGCTCTTGTGGGGAACACTCGCGGCGTATGTCACTTGGGGAGTTGGACACCACTTAATCCGGCGAAATCTCACTGCGACAATTATTATTGAATACTTACTTGTCGCCGGGATTGCGGGATACCTCACTCAATCGGTTCTGTTAAACCGTTAGTGGCGAGACATTGCCAATTCGGTTTTGTGTTTTCCTGCCCAGAATTCATTCGCTTTGAAAAGTGAGTCGAACGTTCCTGCGTCGCCCCAAAAACCATCAATCTCTTCCCAGCGAAGATTGTTATCTTTAATATAGAAGTTATTAACTTCAGTAATTTCTAACTCTCCCCGACCAGCGAAGTTTGGATCGCACATGCGGATATAGTCAAAGACTTTATTGTCATACATATACAGGCCGGTGACTGCAAAATCAGATTTGGGTACTGTTGGTTTTTCTTCGATGTTGATAATTTTTGACCCATCGTTTGGATCAAATTCGGGGACACCAAACCGTTGAGGATCAGGAACTTTCTTTAAAAAGACGGTTGCTCCCTCATTGAAATTCTTGACTGCGGACGAGATATTGGTGTCGGTTGTATTGTCACCTAAAATAACGGTGATTGATTGTCCGTCAGCAAAATCTTCTGCTAAGCTCAGTGCGTCAGCAATACCGCCGTCTGGTTTTTCTTGATAGGCATATTCTAGATGTTTGACACCCAATTCTTTACCGTTTTTTAGTACTCCTAAGAAATCTCCTACATGAGGTCCACTGGTGACAATTAGAATTTCATTTACTCCTGCCTCAACAAGTGTGTGGATAGGATAAAAAATCATCGGTTTATCATAAATGGGCAGCAAATGCTTGTTGGTGACGTGGGTCAGAGGGTAAAGTCTTGATCCTAGGCCGCCTGCGAGAATGACACCCTTCATATTGTGGTTTCCTTCCATTAAATGACTTATGAATTGTATCTCATTTGATTGTGTTTGGTCCACTTCTTTGAGAGAATGAACGCATGCACTTGAAGCTTGCCGCAATTTTTTTAGGATTACTTTGCATTACTCCTTCCGTGGTCCACGCTAGTGAAGCTGAAGATTACCAACGAGATGCAGGGGTATATCGAGATGCATATACCGAATATTCGGTGAAAAAGGGGGCATACACTCAGTTGAATACGTTTGCAACCGAGGAAGAACTTATACAAGCAGCACGAAAAATGTTGCTGGCTCGGGCAGATGTATGGAGTTCATATTGGCAACTGTTATGGATGAAGATGTCTGGTTTACAAGAATTTCCTGTTGAAGATAAAAAAATGTGGCGACAGAAATTTATTACTGAGGTAGATTGGCTAAAAAGTCATAAGGAAGCAGTTTCCAAGGCAAAAACTCGAGCTGATTTAAACAAGGAAGCAGCACTCTTGAATGATAAGAGTAATGATTTGGGGGTACTGGCATTTGCTGCCAACGCAGATATTACTATTGGGTCACTGATTCAATCGACGCAAAAACTTTTAAATTTTAATCAAGAGTTGTTAGGAAGGGTGACTGCGCAGCAGTTTACTGCTGAGGAAAAGGAAACCAAAACGAGGGGTTTAGAGGTGCAAGCTGAACGGATCAACACAATACTTACCCAATTAAAAACAATACGAGCAGCGTACAAAGATTCTGTTTCATACGCATCTGCTCAGGCATTTTCAAAAATTAATCAAGAGACTGCTCCTCTCTATATTGAGTTAAGTCAACAGTATCAAATCGCCAAAGAGCTTGCCGGAGGTGTGGAATGGTAGACATAATTCCAGAGGAACAAATTGAAGAGCAATATGACCAGTCACTTTTTGCTTCGACTCAATCGGTTCTTCAGGCCCCACCTCAACCTGTTTTGTCTGAAGAGCAAGTGAGAGCTGCACAAAAGAAAAAAATGTTGCTTATTGGAGTTGGCGTATTTATCATACTTATGCTTGTTGTTGCGTTTATCCCTAAAAGAAAAAGAATTGCGGTTGAATCGACTCCTGAACCCTCTCCCACTCCCAGAACTCAACAAACAGAGATGCAGCAGCAATTGAATGTTTTGGAGCAAGAAACACTCCAATCTGATCCTGACAAAACACTCGTATCTCCTCCACAAGTTGACATGCAAGTTGAATTTTAGTGAGTTTATATGAAACCGCTTGCTGATCAGTTACGACCTCGCAGTCTTGATGCATATATAGGACAAGCGCATTTAGTTGCTTCAGGAAAACCAATTTTCCGAATCATTCAGCAGAAAAAACCGTTTTCAATGATTTTTTGGGGGCCTCCTGGAGTGGGAAAGACTACACTCGCCCACCTAATTGCTCAGGAAACAGATCATCCTTTTGTGGAAATATCAGCAGTATCTGCCGGAAAGGCTGATATCCGAAAAATTGTTGAGGCATCACGAGAACGACAGAAACTACAACCAGACGAGAAGCCAACAATTTTGTTTTTGGATGAAATTCATCGGTTTAACAAGGCACAGCAGGATTTTTTGTTACCGTATGTCGAGGATGGCACCATCATATTGATTGGAGCAACGACAGAAAATCCTTCATTCGAAGTAATTTCACCTCTCTTGTCCCGCTGTCAGGTGTTTGTTTTGGAAGAATTATCGCTGGATGATTTACACACCATTATTACTGCAGGAGCTAAAGCGGTTGAGGTGTCGATTACGACGGAGGCAGCTGATTATCTGATTGCATTTGCCAATGGAGATGCCCGAAAAGCACTGAATCTGCTAGAAGCTACCAGTGAATTATATAAAAAGCTCACACTTGCAACTATCAAAGAGGCATTGCAAAGTAAGTTGATCCGATATGACAAGGGTGGTGAAGAGCATTACAACACCATTTCTGCGTTTATTAAGAGCATGCGAGCTTCGAATGTTGATGCCACACTGTACTATTTGGCACGAATGGTTGATTCGGGAGAAGATCCACTTTTTATTGCGAGGCGGATGGTGATTTTTGCGAGTGAGGATATTGGCCTGGCCGTACCAACGGCACTGGTGGTTGCCAACGCAGTATTCCGGGCATGTGAGACTATTGGTTATCCAGAGTGTCAGGAAAATTTAGCCCATGGGGCAGCATATTTGGCTGGATGTAAAAAGGACCGGTCAGCATATGACGCATATATGAGTGCTTTGGCAGATGTCAAACAATATGGCAATTTACCGATCCCGATGAATCTAAGAAATGCTCCCACAAAACTGATGAAAAAACTTGGATACGGTAAAGGATATGAGAAATATACAAATGAAAGTTTGCTCCCGGATGAGATAAAAGGGAAAAAGTATTTGTTGTAATTATTGTATATAATCCAGAATTGCAATGGATCATTTTGATAGTGAAGAATCTTCAAGCACTTTGGTGAAAAATGGAGGGCGTCGGAAGTGGCGAGATTGGCATGAACGAGAAATCCCCGTTAAGGTGCGGGGAAATATCACTAAAAAAGGTCTCACGGTTGAAATTGCATCAAAATCTCTGTCAACTTCGCTTGAACTTGTTTATGCAGATGCCGTTTGGGAACGGTACCCAAAACAAAATAAGACGAAGTTGGTAGACAATTTGACGTATATTTTTTCCGCACATCTCCCCTTTTTGCTGAAAGGAAATATTCGCCTTGATTATAATACGGGATATCCTCAAGTATATTCATGGACAAATCAATGTTTTATGCGTTTTTTACCTGCCTATTGGTATTTGTACCGCGGCAGACGCGGTACGGGAGTTTTCCCCCTTCTCAAGACGCTTCTAAATTCGCGGGCAACTTTTAATGAGACAAAAGATGTCCCGCCCGTGTTTCCAGAAACAATGCAGAAGAATGTCATTATTCCTTTTACGTTTGGAAAGGATAGTTTTCTAACGTATTTTGTTGCCAAAGAATTAGGCTTGTGCCCAACGCTCGTTTATTTCAATGAACCAACAGAGTTATATGCACGAGAGCATAAGATAAAACTTATTCATGAATTTGAGCAAGCAACTGGCGAAACAATTTATTACATGGATAATCCGCTCGGTAATTTACGTGATGTAGGTGAGGGATGGTTTGGATGGGAAATGGCTTTAACTTCGTGGTTGCTACTATCTTTACCTTTTGCACACAAGCACAAAGCAGCGTATATCATTTTTAGCAACGAAAAAAGCGTAAACGGATTTTTTTACGATGACGAGGGATTAAAGGTAACCCCTGATTACGAACAATCATCTCAATCGATTGAAGAATTATCGATTGTATCTCAGTCACTTTCTGAAGGTGAGGTATACACCACAACATTTTTACAAGGATTAAATGATTTAGGGATTTTAGGCATATTAAAACATCGATACTTTTCTCACACATTTCACTACCTAATGTCTTGTTGGGCGGAAACGATTGAGGCAAAAGATAAACGTTGGTGCGCACACTGTTCAAAGTGTGCTCGGCTCTATATTTATATGACCGCAGTGGGAATTGACCCTATAAAAGATGCGGGATTTTTAGACAACATGTTGACTGAAGATAAAGCTCCGCTTTACAACGTCTTTGGCAATAAAGCATCTGGAACAGGTTGGGATGCATTTGGGTTAAATACTCAGGAGCAAGCATTGGCTTTCTATCTTTCATATTTACGTGGACACCGAGATCCTTTAATCATTCAGTTTTTAAAAACTCCGTTGTTTGAAGCAACAAAAAGTCAATTTAAAGAACTTATCGATGAATTCTTTGGTCTTGATTATGAGCAGACTACTCCCCCTCAATGGCGAAAGAAGATTAACCGCATATATGGTGATGCACTAAGCGATATTAAAAAAGAGCTGATGAAACTAGCGAAATGAACCAGATGATAGTGGGGGTGGATGAAGTAGGGAGAGGGTGTTTGGCTGGTCCCGTGGTGGCAGCTGCGGTTGCATTTCCTAACCAACACATTCCCATTTCCGGAGTTGATGATTCTAAACGACTCAGCTCCATTAAGCGCTTTCAACTTGACAAGAAGATACGCCTCGCAACACCGTTTATTGGTGTCGGTCAGGTTGAGGCAAAGGAAATTGATCAGATTGGAATTGTGGCAGCGGTGTCAAAAGCCATGATACATGCGTGCAAGCAGATCCAACACATTGACAAGATCCTTGTAGATGGCCCTAGCACACTGGGGTTGGAGCAACTCTGTTCTAGGGTTATTCCCATCATTCATGGCGATCATTTGGAGTATGCCATTGGGGCAGCGAGTATTGTGGCGAAAGTATACCGTGATACGCTCATGGAACAATATGCTCGACAATATCCCCTCTATGGTTGGGAACACAATGTAGGCTACGGAACACTTTTGCATCGAAAGGCTATTCGTGCTCACGGAATAACTTCACTCCACAGACGTTCATTTATTCATACGTACTACCGCTAGACGCAACTTGGTTTTCTCACTATGCTGGTATATGGAGGGCAGATGATTTGGTTAGGCATCGTTATTATTGTTGCTAGTTTTATAGTGTTTGTAACTGCCGTGGAGAAAGTTAAGTATGGTGAATTTAATGAATTGAGTTGGTGGTTGGCATCACTAGGTATATATGTATGGGGACAGGGAGTGGTTTTATCATTCTTTTGGATCTTGTTTGGGTTAGCCTGTCTGTTTTGGTGGAACGCGTCACAAGCCATGTACGTATATATACTTTTCCATGTTGCTCGGGCACTCATTGAGCTGTTTATGCTGAATCAAGAAGAATACCGAGGTTTGTCTCCTGTGTTTTCACTCCACAAAACCACACCCATGCAGCAGAAACAGCTTTATCAGTTATCGCAAGGACTGATCATGGTAATAGGAATGATAATTATTGCATTTTTATCTATTAAGTAGTGCTAGAATAATTTCTTGTTATGTCAAGAAAATCTTTTTATAAACAATCAGCAAAAGTGAATGCAACTTCTATTACTACTCTCTTGGAGGTGGAAAAACCAACTCGGTTTACAAAGTCAGATGAAGAGAAAAATGTTTTCCTGATTAAAAAGAATCTCTGGAATAGTTGGTTGTTTAGTGTTGGATTCACCTTTCTTATTATTATCATTGCTGGTTTATGTAGTGTGGGATATTGGTATTGGCATTCATTTGAACAGGCTGCCCACACTCCTTTATTCCCCATAATCCGATCAGTGTGGAATGAGCGACGAAATGATGTTTTTTCAGGCAAGGATCACGTCGGACTTCTTTTACTTGGAACGGATCAATCAGCTAATCAGCGAGAAACATCTCAGTTGACAGACTCAATGATTCTGGCGACTGTTTATCGTGACGGGATAATTAAAATGGTGTCATTTCCACGGGATTTGTGGATTGATTCTTTAAAAACTCGCATTAATGCACTCTATTATTATGGTCAACAGACTAATCCTGGCGACGGGATAACACTCGTTTCCAGTGTTCTCAATGAGACAACAGGGGTCGGCACCGATTTTTATCTCATTATCAATATGGATAGCATGAAACAGTTGATCGATGCTATGGGAGGGATTGATGTCCCTGTTCAACGATCTTTCGTGGATACGGAATATCCTCGAGAAATTGACTTATCATCGAAAGACCCCGCCATCCTCTATGAAACGGTCTCGTTTACTGCTGGTCTTCAACGGATGGATGGGACACAAGCGCTTAAGTTCATCCGATCGCGACATAGTAAAGACATTATTGAGGGTACTGATGAAGCCCGAGAACAACGACAACAGATATTGCTTGGAGCATTAAAGAAACAACTGATGAATCCCATGATTTTTGCCAACCCTACTGTCGTAGGAGCGTTGTATCAGGTATGGAAACAGGACATTAAAACGAATATTTCTGATGCTCAAGTTTTCACTCTCGCACGACAATTCTTGGGGAAGCAAGTTTCTCTTGATGCAAAAATCATCCCTATAGAAGATGCTTCACAAAGCGGTGTGTTGTATCACCCAAAGGTTGGTCCTGCTAATCAGTGGGTATATCTGCCAAAAGATCCCACATGGAATGAGCTCAAGCTTTGGTTTAAGGAAAATTTGTAGCGATGATTGCGCTACTCATTTTCATGTTTGCTCTTTTATTTTGGTTTCGTATGCGGCTTGCGGCCAGGTTTATCGTAATGATGCGTAGATTTGGATGTGATTCTCAAACCTCAATTTGGTTGTATGCACTTATTACCCTTCCAGGGGTCCTTCTCCACGAAATCGCTCATTTTTTAACAGCAGCACTTTTTGGATTGCGAACGGGAGCAATTGCGCTTTTACCCATGATAAACCCTGATGGTGGGGTTGAATTGGGATCGGTTCAGGTGCAGAAATGTGACCCTTTCCGGCAGTCAATTGTTGGACTTGCCCCCTTACTGTTTGGTGTTCCGATTGTTGTATGGTTATCGACTCAACTTGTTCCACTCCCCTTTTCATGGGAAATGTTTTATCGTTCCTGGGGACTCCTTTTCTGGTTTAAAGCATATCTTCTTGTCACGTTCGCGCTTCACCTCTTTCCAAGTCAAAAAGATATGGCTGCCTGGCCCATTGCAGGATTATTACTCAGTGTATTTATTGGAGCAGCATTACTCATGGGAATACGGATTCCTTCAGCACAATTACTCTTTTTACATTTAGAAGGATTTATTAACCAGTCAATCTATGGAGTCGGACTCGCGGTTGCTGTTTCGGGTTGTTTTTTATGTATTGTTGAAGGCTTTGTATTAATGCTACGACCAAGGTCTTTTAGGGTACAATAAGGTGATCTATTATGGATGAGAAACGAATACTTACTAACAAACGGCAGCAGGAATTAATTAAGATAAACCGAGTATTAGCGGTACTCGTGGTGGGATTAAGCTTTTCTACGGGTTTTTTGCTTGCGATCAAACAATCTTGGATAACTCCAAAAACAGAAAAAGTGACACTTCAAACAAGCATGTCGGTAAGTGATGGTACTGTATTTGCTTTGCAGGAAGCTTCACCTTCTGCGCTGGTTGCCCTGCTCAAGCAGGCAAGATATGAGCGCGTCATTCAGCCTGATCAAATTACAAAAGATGATCTTATGGCGCTGATTTGGTCAGCGCAGGGAAAGATAACTGATTGGGGAGAACGAACTGTCCCCTCATATAAATCAGCTTTTCCACTAGAATTACTCGTGTTTGCTCGAAATGTACAAGGAATTGGTGCAGGGTGGTATCGTTTCCAAGCCAGAACTCAACATTTGGTAGCTTTGGCTCAAGGTGAGTCGACTCCTGAGTTGCCGACAGACATAAACCCAAGCTTAGCAACCGCCCCCCTCATTATTGTTCTGACTGCAGAGCCGGGGAATTTTCAGCAACAAGTGGTTTGGAACGAAGCCGGGGGAATTGCCCAGAATATCTTACTCATGTCACGAGAGCGACAATTGGCAACCTATTTAATTCCTGGCGGAGATCAAAAGCCATACCTTTGGATGATGCCCCTTGGAAATGAGCAAAAAATGGATATTTCAAAAAAGGAGACGCAACCATGAAATTATTAGTAACTGGAGGGGCAGGATTTATTGGAAGTAATTTTATTTTGTATTGGTTAAAAAACCATCCTGAAGATGAAATTGTTAATCTTGATGCATTGACGTACGCGGGAAATTTGGAAAATTTACGCGAAGTTTCCGAACATCCCCATTACCGATTTGTAAAAGGAAATATTTGTGATCGAGAAATTGTTGAGGCAGCGGCGGCGCAGACAGATGTCATCGTTCACTTTGCCGCCGAATCTCACGTAGATCGATCTATCATGAGTCCCGACGCATTTCTCGAAACAAATATACGAGGAACCTTTGTACTATTGGAAGCTGCAAGAAAATATCATGTCCGCTTTCACCATGTATCAACTGATGAAGTGTTTGGATCGCTCGAATTAGGCTCGGTAAACAAGTTTACTCTCGCTACCCCGTATCACCCAAATAGCCCCTATTCTGCTTCCACGGCCAGTTCGGATCATTTTGTCCGGGCTTACCATACTACGTATGGATTAGAGACAACTATTTCGAATTGTTCAAATAATTTTGCACCATTAATGTTTCCTGAAAAACTTATACCGCTTGCGATCACAAATTTAATAGAAGATAAAAAAGTGCCGGTCTATGGTGAAGGAAATCAGGTGAGAGATTGGTTGTATGTCGAGGATCATTGCCGGGCAATCGACCTCATTCTACATAACGGCAAAGTTGGAGAAACGTATCTGATTGGCGGGCAAACGGAAGATGTCCCCAATATAGAGGTAGTCCGAAGAATTATCCGACTTATGAATAAGTCAGAAGATATGATTGAGTATGTCACTGATAGGCCCGGGCATGACGTGCGCTATGCCATTGATTGGAGTGAGACGGAGAAGGAACTTGGGTACCGACCGCAGTATTCGTTTGATGATTATTT
>CAZKMY010000003.1:239-34012 GCA_964554085.1 uncultured Pseudomonadales bacterium | reverse complement strand
CGGAGGTAATACTATGGGGTATTTTACTCTATTTGCTCTCCTGATGCAAGTTTTTTTGATCCAATAATTTGAGTTGTAGAAATATGCGGATTGTGCTGATGAACAATTTTTAACTCAATACCTGCTTGCTGACAAATGGATTTTTTTGAGTCTAAAAATGGTGATTGTGAAGAAACACAATACACATCTGGATCTGTTTGCTTCATAAACGCCAACCAATCAGTGACGGAAGGTAATTCAAAAACGACATTAACGAAAGGAAACTTATTCATTTGATCAAGTCGTCCCGCAATATGATTGATGGGTCGATTTGGACCTTTTAACTTAGTTACCCGATTATCTGACTCTAAACCCACAATTAATACATCACCTTGTTGTTTGGCTTTTTGCAAAAAAAGAACATGTTCTTGATGTAAGACATCAAATACTCCGGTCACTAAAACGATTGTGTTTTTATTTTGGCGCAATCTTTTTACTTGTTGTAATACTTCACTATATTCGAGAATCATATATTCATTCTCTTCAATCGCTGATTGTATTGCGCCTGAACGATTACAGCAGTATTCCGGGGATGAAAGAAAGCTGCATTCGGAGTCACTATCTCACGAGTACGCTTGGAATTCATGTATATCAGTTGTAGGTTTCGCGCGAGGGTTTCCATCCAAAAAAAAGGTTTTTGTTTTGGTTTGATAGTCGTTTTTTGTTCTAGCGAAGTGATGTGAGGCAAAAACCTGTTAATCCAACGGTTTTGGGCAATAAAGTCAGCATACAGATGGTATGGGTCCGCAAGTGGAATTGATTGAACGATCTCGTGGGCCGTGTAATTATTCTGTCGATTTCGAGGTATTTTTAGCGCATCGCTGGAAAGAAATAGATTGGCGCAAATCTTATCTTTAACGTTCTGACTATGAGGATGACGACGGAGTCCCTGCACATCTAACCAACTATTTACGATTAAGCGACATGTCCACATACTCTGTGGCGCGGTAATAATCATTATGTCAATATCATCGTTTGACGGGGCATTATTGACCGCTACTGCCCCGGTTAAAATGACCGCTTCGACATAGGGAAGGTGAATTAACTGCGCGGCAATCATTTTTGCCCGTTGTTGTTTGGTTCGCGATGAAGTTTGACGTTGGATCCGTGAACGGATAATTGAGGCTCGATTAGGGAGGTGAAAATATGAACCGGTTTGACGGATATTGCCGTTTTGATGAAGCGCGGTAACGGCGGTGTTAAATGCGGTTTTCCCTATTGGTTTATCACTGCATAAATTTTGATATAGCTCATTCTTTGTGAGGGGAAAATCAAAAATGTCGGAATAACAGAGGGTAGCAATAATTGATTTTTTCAATTGATTCATGCCGCCATTGTATCAATATGGCTGTATAATTAGTGCATATGATTCGACAACAACTGTACGATGACATGAAGCAAGCAATGATCGCTCATGATACTCAGCGATTGGGAGTATTGCGGTTTCTTATTTCCGAAATTAAAAACCGAGAAATTGACGCAAAACATGAACTATCTGATGACGAAGTAGTTGAATTACTCCGTAGAGAAACCAAGCGCCGTGGTGAGGCAATTGTTCAATATACTCAAGGTGGTAGAACCGATATTGTTGAGACAGAAAAAGCGGAATTGGCAATTATTGAAGTGTATTTGCCCGCGCTGATGGACCGAACTTCTGTCGAAGCAGCGGTGCAAAAAGTACTATCCACGTTGCCATCAAAAGACTTTGGTCAGGTAATGAGAGCGGTGATGCAAGAATTAAAGGGTCAAGCGGATGGTAAGTTGGTAAGTGAAGTAGTCAAGAATAGCTTGCAGTAAGCTGTTTTTTACGTATTTTTTTGTAAATTGACCCGTGTGGGGGGATTTGTTATGCTGAATTGGCTATGGAAGATTTGTCACATATGTTATTTGACGACGGTCTATTAAAGAAAATGTTGATTGTTTTGCCTGTGGTGGTGGTCTTGAGTTATTTGAATTGGTTAGGTTTGTAACATTTCTAAAATTGTTCGTGGTGAATATATCCAGGATCGACTTGATTGGTGGTTAAAATTGTAGAGATTTCACTGACCATTTTGGGATTACCACAGATATAATACCCCGTGTGTGAATAGTCAGTGTAATGAGCAGTCAGACAGCGGCTAATGTGACCTCGACAAAGTGGCCAACCATCTGGTGGTTGAGATAAGACGAGATCAAAATGGAAATTGGGAAAGTTTTTTTCTAGCATACGAAATTCATCCTCCCAAAAGATATTTTCAACCTGACGCATGCCCCAGTGCAAGTGAATTTCCCGAGAATCGTGCTGAGATTGCAGGAGCCAGAGTGCCATGCTACGAATAACGCTGATGCCAGATCCTGTAGCCAACAAGACAATTTTTTCTTCATATGGATTGGTAGACACAATAAATTGTCCCCATGGGGCAGTGAATGAGACTGTATCGCCTGGCTGAAGGGATTGAAGATAGGTGGTACCAACTCCCTGAGGTCGTACGTCAACAAGAATATTAATTTGGCTATTATTTGCTGGTGAGGATGCAATAGAGTATGCCCGTTTTTGATCACTGTTGGGAATGTTTAACAAAATGAATTGGCCAGCCTGAAAATCTATGGTGGTAGGGTTGCTTAAATCAAAGGTTAGCCAATGATAATGAGATGTAAGAATAGTGTGTTCAGCAACTTTGGCTTGAAATGGTTGTGATGACATAAAATACCTCTGGTAGTATGGTATCATACGAGACGAATTATGAAACACATTGATATACACACACCAGATTCGATTAAGGAAGCTTGCGAGGTGTTGGCGCGAGGAGAACTGATTATTTATCCCACCGAGACCAGTTACGGCTTGGGGGCGGATGCTACTAATCCGCAAGCAATTGAAAAATTGCTTGCCTATAAAGGAAATCGGCTCAACAAAGCGTTGTCGGTAGCGGTAGCTGATCAGAAAATGGCGGAGTCATATATTCGTATGAATCCGGTGGCGGAAAACGTGTTCCGCACTCTTCTTCCCGGCCCCGTGACCGTGATTGCCCAGTCATTGGGTAATGTTGCGCCAAAGGTTGAATCTGAGCGGCACACGTTGGGAATCCGCTATTCCAGCCTACCTTTTGTCAATGAATTGGTTGCTGCATTTGGCAAACCAATCACCGCAACTTCAGCCAATACATCAGGAGTGAAACAAATTTTTTCTTTTGAAGAGTGGCAACGATATGTGTCACCAAATCGCCAAGAGATGATTGCCGTGTTTGTTGATGCGGGTAAGTTGTCTGTCCGCCCCCCCTCTACCATCGTTGATACTACCTTGGAGAACCCAGAAATTTTACGACAGGGTGAGTTGGTAATGCGGGAAGGGGCCACTCATTTTGAGAGTCATTGTGTAGCAGATACTCTGGCTTTGGGTGAGCGATTAATCCATCAACAGCAAGATCAGTTAGCTGCTCACCCATTAGTGATTGCCCTTCAGGGCGAACTGGGGGCGGGAAAAACTCATTTTGCCAAGGGGATAGGCCATGCATTAGGGATTACGGACACAATCAGTTCACCGACGTATACCATTATGAAAGAGTATCCGTACCAAACGGATAAGTGCGCTGGTATGTTTTATCATGTGGATACCTGGCGGTTGTTGGATGGAGAAACGGTAGCGGAGTTGGGGATCGAATCACGCATTAGTGCGGGTGATGTGATTGCTATTGAGTGGCAAGAAAAAGCTCATGAATGGATTAGTAGATTTAAAAAACCCGTCACGATTGCGTGGATTGATATCAAGAGTATTTCAGAAACTGAACGATTATTCACCATTTCTTGGGAACATAAGTCATGATTATTTTAGCGATTGAAACATCACTCGATGATACATCAGCTGCCATAACCCGGGATAATCGGATTTTATCCAATGTGGTAGCAAGTCAAGTTAAGTTCCATGAAGAATGGGGTGGCACTGTCCCGGATATTGCGCGGCGCAAACATCAAGAGTGGATGGAGCCAGTGATTGCAAAAGCAATTAAGCAAGCTCGTGTTTCTGAGGGTGATATAGATGCGGTGGCAGTCACCTATGGTCCAGGATTGGCACCTTCATTAGAAGTAGGTATTGATCATGCCCGATCATGGTCGGAAAAACTTCAAAAACCTCTCATATTGGTTAATCATTTAGAAGGACATTTATTGTCAAGTCTGGCGACAAATAGTCAGGGAAAAGGTGGTGTGAAGGAAGAAGAGTTACAACTCCCCGCAATTGGGTTTTTGATTTCCGGTGGTCATACGGAATTAGTTTTGGTAAAAAACATTGGCGACTATTATCTGTTGGGTGAAACGTTGGATGATGCAGCGGGAGAAGCCTATGACAAAGTCGCCCGAATGCTGAAGCTGGGATATCCTGGTGGACCCATTTTGTCGGAATTAGCCAAAGTGGGAACACCGCAGTATCATTTGCCGGTACCCATGATTGGACGAAAAGATTTAGATTTTAGCTTTTCAGGTCTAAAGACAGCTGCGCTGAATGCACTCCGAAAACTGGAAGATGTACCACATAATAAACAGTTTGTGGCAGATTTTTCCGCTTCGTTCCAACAAGCAGCACTCACTCACTTGATGAAAAAGCTGGAAATGGCCATTAAACTCTATCAACCAAAAACCGTATTGTTGGGAGGTGGAGTAGTGTCGAATGTGACGCTGAGAAATGCAGCCCGGAAAGTGGCAAAAAAATATGCTATTCCGGTGACAATCCCCTATTGTTCGAAATTGTTTACGGATAATGCGGGCATGATCGGGGTGGCGGCGTGGTATGTATGGCAACAACACCGGGTGATAGAGAATCCTCTTGAGGTTTCCCGCCAACCAAATTTAAACTTTCCCAGAATCGAGAGCTGTCTCTAAGCCTTTCATGAGAGCTTTGGCGGAGAGGGTTAGACACTTTATCCGGCCGGGAGAAATAACTGTTCCCACCAAATTTTGCATGAAAGCAAAATCGATTTGTTTCAACTCGTTAATGGTTTTTCCTTTGGCATAGTCAGTCAGTTTTGATGCTGAGGCCATAGACACACAACAGCCATTCCCTTCGAACGAGATATCAGCGACGCGTTGGTTTTCATCAAGCATAATGTCAAGCGTGATTTCATCACCACATGATGCATTCCGCTCGACAATGCGGCAAGTTGGGGTCAGTAGTCTGCCAAAATTATGCGGATGATGATAATGATCTAATAATTCTTCTTGATAGAGATCGTCGTTCATAGGCAATAGGGTTTAGGGTAGAGGGTTCAGTTACTTGATAATTTCTTTGACGCGGCGGATGCCGGCGATAAGCTGATCGATTTCATCAGTCGTGTTATAGATATAAAAACTAGCTCGAACTGTGGCAGGAACTTCCAGTTTGCGGGTAAGAATTTGGTTACAATGATGGCCTGAGCGAACCGCAATACTACATTCCCTATCTAAAATTTGCGCGGTGTCATGAGCATGGACTCCCCGAACATTAAAGGTGAGGATTCCTGACCGCTTGGTCAGATCACGCAGACCATAGATATCCACCACCCCTTCGTTTTCCAACTCAGTCATTTTGGTAAGTCCATAATCGAGCAACATCCGTTCGTGTTCATGAACATTATTCATACCAATTGAATCTAAGTAATTACAGGCGGCCGCTAAGCCAACTGCTCCGGCGACATTGGGAGTGCCAGCATCAAACCGGTCAGGAATGTCGGCCCAAGTACAACGGTCCGCGTACACCTCACTAATCATACCGCCACCAACGAGATGAGGACGGAGTGTTTCCAATAATTCGCGTTTCACATACAGGCAGCCAATTCCTTGTGGACCTAACATCTTATGACCAGAAAAGGAAAAGAAATCAACGTTCATATCCCGGACATTCACCTCTTGGTGCGGTACGCTTTGCGCCCCATCAACAAGTATGCGCGTCTGATTGTTTGATCGTTTGATTGCTTTTATTATGTGTTGAATGTCGACTATCGTACCCAGCACATTAGAAACTTGAGTCATGCAGACCAGTTTTACCCGATCATTGATGCAATTTAAGACCGTTTCCAATGCCAGGTCCCCATTACCATCGACGGGACATATGATTAATTTTGCTCCCGTTTCTTGGCAGAGCCGTTGCCATGGAAGTAAATTTGAATGATGTTCCAATTCGGTCACCACTATTTCATCCCCTGCCTTGATTGCACTTTTCCCCCAAGATTCTGCCACTAAATTAATTGCTTCGGTGGTATTTCTAACAAAAATGATTTCTTTATCTTTTTCCGCATGAATAAAATTGGCAATCGTTTGCCGAGCGGTTTCATACATAGCGGTGGATTCATCAGATAGGGTATGGACACCACGATGGACATTGGCATTATGCTGGGTGTAGTAATCGACAAGAGAATCAATCACTGCTTGAGGTTTTTGACTAGTAGCGGCGTTATCAAGATAAATGAGTGGTCGATTGTGAATCAGGCGATTCAAAATGGGAAATTGAGCACGAATAGCAGTTGTGTCTATCATAGTTATTTTTTTATTTTATCAGTAACACTTGATAAAAAACCGTCCGCAATCATTATTCTTGCCTGCTCTTTACTAATTCCCCTACTCTGAAGATAGAAGAGTTGTTCTTCGTCAATTTGACCAACGGTAGCCGCGTGCGAACAGTGAACGTCGTTATTTAGAATTTCCAAATCAGGAATCGCTTCTGCAGTTGCAGATTCTGATAACAGTAAGATATTTTCGGTAAGAAACGAATTTGTATCAATCGCGCTCTTTTGAACAATAATGTTGCCACTGATGTGTGCTTTTGCCGCATCAGCTACTGTTGCCCGCAGAAAAATATTTCCCTTGGTGTGAGCAGCTTGATGGATGAGTGTAATATTAATGGTAAAGTCATCAGTTTTGGTTACCTTGAATGCACCTAGAATTTCTAATTCTTCACCCTCATGAGTCAGAGTGTATTTGTATGTCCCTGGTTTGGTGAGTACGATCTGTCTCATATTAGCCAACCGACCCTTCCATCTCCATATCGATCAAGCGATTCATCTCTACTGCGTATTCAAGAGGAAGCTTCTTGATGAGGGGGGCAACAAATCCGGATACAATTGTTTTTGCCGCTTCTGTTTGAGTGAGTCCCCGGGTCATTAAATAAAACAACTGTGCCTCACTTACTTTACTGACACTTGCTTCATGTTCCAGCGTACTAAGCGTATTAAAAATCTTGTTGGTGGGATAGGTATCAGAACGCGATTCAGGATCAAGAATGAGGGCGTCACACGCCACTCGTGATTTGGCGTGATGGGCAGCGGGATTGATTTGAATTAACCCTCGATAGCTTGCACGACCTCCCTTTTGAGAAATGGATTTGCTGACAATGTTACTGGAAGTGTAGGGAGCCAAGTGGATGGCTTTTGATCCTGCATCTAGATGTTGGCCTGCTCCTGCCAGGGCCATAGATAGCGTATCTCCTCGGGCTCCTTTACCTGCCAAAATAAAGGCGGGGTATTTCATCGTTAGTTTTGAACCAAGATTACAGTCAGTCCAGGTCATTTGGCCTTCTGTTTCAACATATGCCCGTTTGGTCACTAAGTTGTAGACGGATTTGTACCAGTTTTGGACTGTCGTGTATTGGACTTGGGCACCTGGTTTTATAAAAATTTCCACGACTGCAGCATGCAAGGAAGACGCGGAATATGCGGGGGCAGTACAACCTTCAACGTAGTGCACTTTTGATCCCGCCTCAGCAACAATCAGTGTTCGCTCAAATTGCCCTGCTCGGGGAGCGTTGAGGCGGAAATATGCTTGAAGTGGCATAGTCACTTCAACTCCGCTTGGAATATAAACAAAGGAACCTCCACTCCAGGTAGCCGTATTGAGAGCGGCAAATTTATTGTCTGCGGCTGGAACAAGTTTGCCAAAGTATTGCTTCACAATATCTGGGAAACGTTGCACCGCCTCATCCATAGATATAAAAATGACACCCTGCTTATCCAAAGAGGCTAAGATGGAGCCATAAATTACTTCTGAATCAAACTGAGCCTTCACCCCAGCTAACACTTCTTTTTCTGCCTCAGGAATCTTGAGCCGATCAAACGTTTCTTTGATGTCTTGAGGAACATCATTCCACGAACCAACCTCACCGTCAGTTGGTCGTAGATAATAGTTATATTCATCAAAATGAATGCCTGAAAGATCTCCACCCCATGCGGGTAATGATTTCTGGTAAAAAATCTTTAGGGCTTCCAACCGCTTTTTTAACATCCATGCAGGTTCATTTTTGCTGCCAGATATTTCCCGGACCACCTCCTCAGAGAGGCCTGGTTTAGCAATGTAGGCATACCCCGCAGTGGAAATGGCTGTATCAAGATTACTTGATGAAGGCTGCATATCCTTGGTCTTCGATTTGATTAATGAGACTCATTTCTCCCGATTTAACCAACTTACCTTTTACAAGGATATGAACTTTATCAGGTTTCAGTTGATCGATAATCCGACGATAGTGCGTTACTACCAGGAAACTAGTGTGAAATTTCTCTTGGGCATATTCTATGGCTGAGGCAATGGTTTTGATGGCATCCACATCGAGCCCTGAATCAATTTCATCCAAGACGGCAATTTTTGGTTTCGCCATCAGTAATTGCAGCATTTCGAGGCGCTTTTGCTCGCCACCAGAAAATCCTTCATTAATTGATCGAGTTAAAAAGTCAGATTTAATATGCAAAATTTCACAATAATCGGTCATTTGTTGACGGAGTACTGCAATTGGTTGATGATCTTCAGGACGGAGGTGCTCCACCATGGTTTTTAGCAATTGTTGGACGGAAATTCCAGGCACAGCAACAGGGTGTTGAAAGGTGAGAAAAAGTCCCTGAGCAGCCCGCTCGTTGGGAGTAAGTGGGAGAATATCTTTGCCATCGAGAATAGCTTGACTATCAGCGCCCCAAACATAATCGGGATGACCAGCAAGGGCGAGAGAAAGGGTGGATTTGCCCGAACCATTGGGACCCATAAGCACATGAAGCTCACTCTCTTTTAGGTTAAGATCAATTTTTGAAATGATCGAAGTGGCAGCAATGGAAATGTTGGCATTTTTTAAAGTAAACATAGATCCTTTTTCAAGAAATATAGTTATTTCATTAAATCAGCTACTGTCTTTTGCGCGAGTGTTTGATTAATGACTTGGGCGAGACTGACAACGATATCGTGGTGACAACAATTTTTTTGCCGCGGACATGATTTTCCTTGCAAACAATCAACTTTGACCGGCTGACCTTCAAGTGCTTCAATGACTTCTAGTAGGGAAATATGTTGTGGGTCTTTAGCTAATTGATATCCGCCCATGGAGCCTTCTTTACTGGTAATAATTCCTTTGCCTAAAAAGTCTGCGGCGACTTGACCAATGAATTTGTAGGGTAATTGGTATTTGGTTGCAATTGACCGCAACGACAGTCGCTTGTCGTTATCTTTGGCCAACGCTGCTAAAAACGTTAATCCATAATCGGTTTTCTTGTTGATTTTTATCATATGAAAATCTACCACTAATTCTATAGAAGTTTAGCATTGTTTCTTGATGAGTTGCAAGGATTAAATAAGCGTCATCTGCAAACTGTTCGTGGGGGGATGGAAAGAAAAATCGACTTCAAGTTCGATGAGGTTATTCCATTTGTTTAGGAATTTCACTTTATGATTTTTTCGACCATAGTCATAAATATCACGGGTGATTTCAACATCCTTCATACAGTATGCCGCCAATTTATCAAATTCTTTATTTTGATAATAGGTAATCGCATCCAAGCCGTGGCCAATTTTTTGGGTACCTAATGTTTCTTTAGCAACAGCATCTAAACTAACCCGATGACCGGCGGTATTTTTAATGATGTCTAAAATATCTAGTTGGGGTAATTTTTGAATGTTTCCTGGGTACAAGCTCGACAGAGCAGGCATATCAAAACCAATATTGTTGAATCCTATAATGACGTCTGCATGTTCGAGAAGTAATGGAAGTTTGTCAAAGTCTTTTTCAAATAATTCATGACGTGTCTCATGGCAGGATGGTTCCTCAGGAAACCCTTCGCGTTCAATAATACCAATGAAGCTTGGTTCAAGTTTTTCTGGAAAGTATCCCCCCACATCGTCAAAGGTTTTTTTTGTTTCAACGTCAAGGAATATCTGTTTCATAGGCAGGGTACAGATTACAGGGGATAGGGTTCAGTTTCAAGTGGTTAGTCGGATAAACCAGAGACCTCTTTGATGGGTGCGGGGATCGCAAAGTCCACGATTTCTTTGTGAATTTCATGCACTGGCGTGTGCTCCATAACAATTTCTGCTTTCCCTACGATACCCAACTCTTTGAATATGAGTGAAAATTTGTCTGACAATGTATCACGAATAGTTTGCTTGGTTGTTTCTGGTAAATCCCACGTTTTTTGTTTGAAAGCTCCCCAACATTTTTTTCTCAACTTGTAATGGAATTGCTCGTCCGTCTCATTCGCGCCTTTTTCAGCCTGCTTGGTTTGATCAATCCACGTGTACATTTCTTGAATAAGTTCCTTGGGAAATGCGGAATGATCCATGATTAAATTTTGGAATCCAGTAGCAAGATGGATTTCAATTGAACCGGTAGGGGGAAAAAGATGCAACATGGTCTCCGGCAACGTGCTGGCACCGTGTTGTACTGTACCGGCCATATTGTAATTAGCCTGCGCGATTTCAGTAATACTTTTTAATACATTGAAATCCACCGCGACTTCAGCCAGTGATCCGTCAGGATTGACTACTCCTCCGTGAGATGTGCCTGTAGCGACACTGATTTTACTTATAGGAGCTAGATCGGGACTCCCTTTTTCTACTCCGTCCATAAACACGGTAAAATCTTCCGTCGTGGAGTTTTTTCCACCGATGTGTCCTATTTCACCTCCGACTGAGACTGTCATACCTGCAGGTTCCAACATGCGTATCACTCGTAAGAATTCTGACGTGTAATGAATGTTGGGAGCTTGTTGATCGGTAACAAGTGTTTGTTTTAAATCAACCAATGTAGATGTATCGATGTCAATGTTGTAAAAACCAGCATCCAGTGCATCCTTTATCAATTGGGCGATTGCGTCAGTTTCACCCGCATCAGGAACCCCAGGAGTCTTACTACATTTGGTCTGAAAATGATCACCCTGGATAAATACTGGACCGGTATATCCTTCTTTGATAGCTCCAGCAAGAATACTCGTCACGTATTCGGCGGGGGTTTGATCGGTATATCCCATCTCGCCTCTGGCCAATTCACAGATGAAGGCCTTGGTGTCAGCGGCAATTGCGGTTTTAAATAATGATCTGGCGACATCATATGTCATGCCTCGAAAATTCATGGCGGGAACGGTAAAATCTGCAGGAATAACCTTTCTCCCCCGCGCAGCATACAGTGAGTGAATAGAACTGGAACGAATTCCTAGTTCTTGTCCAATCTCCCAAATGAGCCAACGGGCTGCTGGACGGATATCATTATCTCCAAAAACAGATTGATACACCAATTTATCAATTACTTCATCACGCAATCTTTGTTCGTTGAGAATACTTACACGATCACCGTTAACAACAACCACTCGATCAATTAGTGATTCTAATATGGGAGAAATCATGGGCAGACTCCAATTTGTCGTTATTTTTTATTTTGTAGTCGAGATACTGGGAAGTTTGTATTGGGTAACAATTTGAGCAATCCCTTGTTCGGCTGTTTCTAATGCTTTATCAAGTGTTTCATTACTATCAACCGCATTTAAGGCATCTTCATAATATTTAATAATTTTGTCGTTGGGACCATTATCAAAGGTGCGTGAATTCAAAAACCACGTTTTTGCATCGGTAGCTTGAGATAAAAAGCCGCTCATATATGGATCAGTCTTTAATTGATCCGCCATATCTGTCCGAGCAAACATTTCACCAAATAATCGTTCCTTACTTGCGGCTGCGTAGAGATCTCTCAATACCTCTTTTTGATTCAAGAAACTGAGCAGTTTCCAGGCAGCTGCTTGTTTCGTTTTATCCGTATGACTTGATACGCCTTCAACCCAGAAAGATGCCCAAGAATATGATCCACCTGGAATTTGAGGAAGTGGGGCAATACTAAATTCAAGATTTGGGTTCATCTCTTTCACTTCAAGTGCTCTCCATGATGGAGCAATAATCATCGCCGCCTTACTGTTTGCAAACGCTATTGTTGAACTTGGCATGGTGTCATCCCACACTTTATCGGAATCTCTAAATATTCGATAAAATTTCACTGCCCCTTGGCCTACATCGTTGTTTGGTTTGGCTGGATCGGCGGCATTTTGAACCATGAGAAGTCCTAAAATGTCGGACCAATTATCAACATTTTTAGTTGTTCCCAAGGCTATACCTGCTTGCTGTATTTCACCTTGTTTATTTTTAACGGTTAATTCAATAGCTAACCGACGTAATTCCTCCCAAGTCTTTGGAGGTGTTTTTCCGGCTGCTTCAAAGAGTGTTTTGTTATAAAACAATCCAAGTCCTTCATACATCAGAGGGATTCCCATATATCCTTTTGATGATTGCAACCATTGTTGGGCTACAGGGTACTGTTGCGCCTCAAATTCTTTCGCCGACATGACTGTAGAAGGAATTGCTGTCAGATCACTTGATAATAGTGGTGTCCATGTCACATGAAATCTAAAGAGATCGGGACCATTGCCTGACTTGAAGGCATTCTGTAACCGCTCGCGATAATCTTTAATTGATTGTTGTTGATAGTTTACTTTAATGTCGGGATTTTGTGATTCAAATTTACTCAATGTTTCCTTCATGATGAGCGATGGTTCCCACAATCCCCAATAGGTAATGGTAGTCACTTTGGATGAGGTGGTGGTGGACGAGGTGGTTTTTGAGGTGGATTTTGAGGCAAGGAGTTTTTGGATACCCATGATAGCTATCAATATGATTATTCCTGCTCCCAAAATAGGAATGAGAAAACGGAACGGTGATTTTTGCACATATGATTCAGGAGGACGTCCTCCAGTTGGTGGAGGTGGAAGAGGAGTTTCTTGTTTTGGAGGTTCAACTGGTTTTTGAGGAAGGGGCGGAAGAGGTGGATTGGGAAGGGGTGGCAGCGACCCACTGGTTGGAGAAGGTGGTGATGGAGGGGTTGGAGGTAACGGGCGATTTTCGACCACCGGTTTTATTGGAGCAGGATTATTTGGGGTTGGCGGTGTGGTTGGTACTGATGAAGGTACATGCGGCGGGGCAATCGGATTAACCGGAGGCATGACCGGTGAAGCAGTATTTGGGGTGACGGGAGTCGTTTGCGCTGGAGATGGCGGGCGAGGTGGAGTAATGGGATTAATGGGAGGAACGGCTGATACTGTTTGATCTGAATTTGGCATGACTAGCTCCACCTAACAATTTTTATCACGTCTTGTATACTTAGGTTTAGGTTAACTTAATTATCATATCAGATATCAGGTAGAGATGGTGCAATTAAAATCGGTAACAGGTTTTGCTGTGGGGGGGTGTATTGGTCTCTTTTTGTTAGGAATTGTACTGAGCGCATCATTTTTTATCACAAACAGAAATCTCATTTATCCAGGAATCATGATTGGCCCCGTCAAAGTGGGGGGATTAACCAAAATCGAAGCAGAACAATTAATCTCCCAGTCGATAGCAACGTACCAACAACGATGGCCCGTGACATTTCAAACCGATGGTAAACAAATATCTATTCCTTTGTCCAGAGAGGCAGTTACTTATCTTGTTGATAGTTCGGTAAATGCTGCGTTTTCATATGGAAGAGGTTGGTTTCCTCCTCGTGTTAAAGAATTAACGCAGTTACCAAAAGGAACCATTTCTCTCCCGCTTCAAACAGCAATCTCTTCTCATTGGTTGGATGATGCTGCTGCGTCAGCAGCAGCACAAATAGATACCCCTGCTATTCCACCTCGCTTGGAAATTAAGAATGATCAGGTAAAAGTTGTTTCAGGGCAAGCTGGGATTGAATTACAACAAACGAAATGGAAACAACGTATTCAACAATCCTTGCAGCAATTAACTTTACCTGATCCGGTGTTGGAAATGGAAACTGTGAATCCCACAATAACCCCACAGCAAGCAGACAAAGCAGTTGAACAAGCAACTACCTTGTTAAAAACTGAGTTGGTTTTATCACTGAATAGTGACGAATTGTTATCAAAAACATGGAAATTGTCTGGGACTGACTTGGTAGAATTTGTTCAATTTGGAGAAGGATTTGATCATCAAAAACTAACTGATTACGTGTCTGGTGTAGCAAAAGCCGTGAACCGTGAACCAAAGGATGCCAAGTTTCAATTTGATGAGGCGACGGGAAAAGTAAAAGAATTTGTGGCTCCAGAAAAAGGATTGCTTGTTGATGTGAATGAAACAGTTACACGTATGGAGACAGCGTTACGTGCCTTAGTCAGCGGTGAAAAAATTGAGCCCATCGCTCTCGCTGTTCAAGAGCAAGACCCTTTAGTAACGCTGTCTGAGGTTAACCGACTCGGATTAAAAGAGCGTTTAGGTGTTGGGACCAGTACCTATAAAGGGTCCATTCCTGGCCGAGTTCATAATGTTGAGTTGGCAGCAACACGTCTTAACGGAACTTTGGTAAAACCTGGAGAAACTTTTTCATTTAACGCAGCTGTGGGAGAAGTATCCGCGGCCACTGGATATCAGCAGGCATATATCATTCGAAATGGCAGGACAGAGTTGGGTGATGGAGGCGGTTTATGTCAAGACAGCACCACTATGTTCCGGGCCGCATTGAATGCGGGTTTACCTATCGTTTCGCGTAAGGGCCATGCCTATCGAGTCGGGTATTACGAACAAGATTCAAAACCCGGATTTGACGCAACCGTGTTTTCACCCTCTACTGATCTCACATTTACGAACGACACTCCCGCACACCTGCTTATTCAAACCTCATTTGATTCTGCAGCGCGAAAGTTAACCTATGTGATCTACGGAACTAGTGATGGACGAAAGGCTGAAATTAAGGATTATGCGATTTGGGATATCACCCCTCCTCCACCTGACGTTTATCAGGATGATTCCACTTTACCCCAAGGAACCATAAAACAAGTAGATTGGAAAGCAGTCGGATCAAAGACAAAATTCACCTATACTGTTGAACGGCAAGGTCAAATTATTTTTGAAAAAACATTTGTGACGAACTATCAACCTTGGGCAGCGGTTTATCTGCGCGGCACTCAGTAGAAACGAAGATTGTTAAATTGTTGGTTGCTTTCATTCTTTGGATCCTTGTATTCTGAATAGGTATGCCAAATCATGATGAAGAAACAGAGGTTGTAAAACCAGATCAGTTTCCTAAACAAATCAATTTATCCACTGATAAAGAGGCGTTGAAGAAGTTGAAGCTGGTGATTGTGGCGTATTCAAAGGTTGAACGCGAATGGTTTAAGACTGATGATGCTTATTGGGCGGAAGCAGAAGTTATTGAGCGAGCTGAAGATGTGGTGAAGACAATCAAAGATTTGGGAGTAGAAGCAAAAGGAATCCCCGGTGACCAATATTTCTTAACCAATTTATTGGTGGATCACCCGGATTTAGTCGTGAATCTGGTGGATACCCTTAAAGGTCAAGACAGACTACAAACATCTGTACCTGCTGCTCTGGAACTTGCGAATGTCCCCTATACTGGGGCAGGTATGGAAGGTATGGTGATTGGTAACAATCGAAATCTGACCAAACGATTACTTGTAGCATATGACATTCCTACCCCGGAATTTCAGTTTGTCCGTAGGGCAGGAACAAAAGTTGATGAATCATTACCACTTCCGCTTATTGTGAAACTTAATGAGAGCGGAGGAAGTGTTGGTATTAACAACAACGCAGTAAAAGAAACATTCAAGAATGCACAAAAACAAGTGGATAAAATGTTGACTACATACAAGATTCCGGTGGTTATAGAACGGTTTGTGGATGGTGGTGAGATAACAGCAGCGGTATTTGATGATGGAACCAAGAAGCATGTCTTTATGGGACAGAAAATCTTTAAATTTAAACCTGATGGAAAACATTTCTTCACCAGTATCGAATCATATGAAGACTTTCACGCGTATAAGTATCGCCACGTTGAAGAACCACTTCGAAGTAAGGTTGGTAAAATGGCAGTGAAAGCGTTTAATGCTCTTTATCATCGTGATTATGCCAAGTTTGATATCCGGGTGGATGATCAGACTGGAGTTCCTTATTTCACAGACTCAAATCCTAATACAGCCTTTGGGCCTGATGTAGGATTACCATTTACCGAAGTGGCTGCCCTCCACGGTGTGACGTTTGTGGATTTGCTTGGCAGCATGTTGACGAAGTATGCCAAACGACTCGTCTAATTTATTGTTTCCGACAATGCGCCGGGTACGCCAGCCAAATGACTGGTACTGTGGTCCGGCGACGTTAGAAATGCTCCTCAGTTTTAAGGGTCATACAATATCTCAGGATTTAATTGTTGAAATGGCGGAAGTGGGTGATCGGATTAAACGACATGGAATGATCCTCTCTGATTTTGTACTGGCGATGGACCAGTTTGCGCCCGATTTGGGTTTTTGGTACAAGCGAGATGCAACTATTAGTGAATTGTCCAGCTTGGTAAATAAGTGCGGTTATCCGGTGGGAGTGGAGTGGCAAGGCATTTTTGAGGACGACGATGAGGATGGAGAAGATGAGGATGGAGAAGATGATGACGATGAAGATGAAGATGATGATCCGGGTCACTATAGCGTGGTGACAGGCATTAGTACCATGGATAATTGGATTACGCTGGCGGACCCCTATCATAACAAAGGGGTGGATCGACAATATACTCTCCTGGAATTTGAGCGGCGGTGGTGGGATATTAATGAACAGCGAAACAAGAAAACAGGTAGATGGCAAGAGATCGATGACTACCACGCCATGTTTATCGTGACTGCGAAAGACGATGGAGTCCCAGAACTGTTCAACATGGTGAACGAGTAATATTCTATTTGGTATAATACGGTTACATAACAAAGGTTTGGACTAGTCATCCAGTTATTGAGAATCAATCTCACCTTTGAAGGAAGAACAAGGTTTCACCTTAAGTAGAACCTTCCGGGTAAGCCCGTGATAGCAGGAATGAGTCAAAAGGATGGTGGTACACCGGTTTTATCGGCCTTCTAAACAATTACGTTTTAGGAGGTTTTTTTATGGAATCACGTTACGAACACAGTTTATTTGAACAAAAGATTTATGACGCTTGGGATAAGGCAGGAGTGTTTGATGCATTCGAAGCCTCAGCGGCGGATGGCAGGAAACCATTTTGCGTTATCATGCCGCCGCCAAATGCCAACGATCCCCTTCACGTAGGTCATGCCATGTTTATTTCCGTAGAAGATATTTATATTCGCTATCACCGCATGTTGGGTGAGGCAGCTTTATGGCTCCCCGGCACCGATCATGCGGGAATTGAAACGCAATATGTGTTTGAGAAAAAATTGGCTAAAGAGGGCAAGTCACGGTTTCAATTTGATCGAGATACGCTCTACAAAATGATTTGGGATTATGTGCAAGAAAATTCTGAAGTCGCACTAAATCAAATGAAACATCTGGGAGCATCAGCTGATTGGAAGCGAAAACAATTTACGCTCAATCCCACTATTGTTGATCAGGTGCTCCACACCTTTGAATCAATGAACCAAGATAAGTTGATTTACCGAGGTGAGCGAATGGTAAATTACTGCGTTAAATGTGGCACCGCGTATTCGGAATTGGAAGTGAAATACGAAGAACGAAAGGATCCCTTGTATTACATTAAATACGGTCCTTTTGTGTTAGCAACCGTGCGACCGGAAACCAAGTTTGGTGATACAGCACTCGCAGTTCATCCTGATGATCCCCGCTACAAAGAATGGGTGGGAAAAGAAATTGAAGTGGAAGGGCTGTTGGGAAAATTTAAAATTTCGGTCATTGCCGATGAATATGTAGATCCAGAATTTGGCACGGGTGTGGTAAAAATTACTCCTGCTCACGATCCAAACGATTTTCTGGTAGGACAACGACACCATTTACCCATGAAGCGAGTGATTGGTTTTGATGGCAAGCTGACTGAATTAGCAGGAAAGTATGCGGGGATGAAAGTGAATCCGGCCCGAGAACAGGTAGTAAAAGATTTGATCGAAAAGGGATTGATTGATCACATTGATACTGCATATGTCCATAACGTCAGCACATGCTATCGATGCGGCAGTGTCATTGAACCTCTTCCTATGGCTCAATTCTTTATTTCCGTTAAGCCGCTCACGGAAAAAGTGCTTGCTGCATTAGATGCGGGAGAAACGACTATTCATGGAGCCGGGCACGACAAGATTTTGCGTCATTGGCTGACTAATTTAAAAGATTGGAACATTTCCCGACAAATTGTATGGGGAATTCGGATGCCAGTGTGGTATCCAGTAGATAGGGTACAGGGTACAGGGAATAGTCAAATAATGGTGAAGTTTACCAATAAAAATGGCGAACTTATCAATGGCACGATTAGTGAGTTATTAGAAACGTATTCATTTGAGGAGATTGAACAGGGATTACAAACACTATCCGCACCTCAGGACGCAACGTATGTGGTGAGTCGAGAAAAACCCGGGCCGAATTTTTTACAAGAAACAGATACGTTTGATACGTGGTTTTCTTCCAGCCAATGGCCCGTGGTGACGTTGCGAGCGAACAAACCGGGCGACTTTGATTATTACTACCCCACTTCGCTCATGGAAACGGGCTACGATATTTTGCCATTTTGGGTAATGCGAATGATGATGATGGGTGGATACCTCACTGGCAAAATGCCATTTAAAGATGTCTATCTTCATGGATTAGTTCGAGACGAAAAAGGCCAGAAGATGAGTAAGAGTAAAGGGAATGTGATAAATCCTTTGGATTTGGTAGAGAAATATGGTGCAGATGCACTCAGGATGGCATTGGTCATGAGTACGACTGCCGGTCACGATTCGGCAGTGGGAGAAATGAAAGTGAAGGGTATGCGCAATTTCACCAATAAGGTATGGAATGCGGCTCGTTTCGTTCAGCTACAAGCTACAAGTGACAAGTCACAAGAAAAATTACCAGGTGATGAAGAATTTATGAAGCATTTGGATCAAGTGGTGAAAGATGTGACGCAGCAACTAAATGACTACAAGGTTGGTTTGGCTGCTGAAACCGCTCATAACGAATTTTGGCATTGGTATTGTGATGAGGCTATCGAACAATGTAAGGCTGGAACGTATTCTGTCGCAGCACTTTATGCAGGACTACAAACGTGGCTTAAACTCCTACACCCGTTCATGCCATTTGTGACAGAAGCGATCTGGCAGGAAACTATACAAAAAGACACGTTGGCGATGCAAACGTGGCCCGCGTTAAGCTAGCGAACAACTGCATACTGAACGATTGCAAAAACTGCGTACGCTATTACAAGCACAAAACCTTCTTTTCGGTCCAGTTTTTGTTTGGTTCGGGTGAAGTTCCAAAACAAGCTAAAAATAACGATAAATCCTAGAATAGATAGGAGATATGAAGGTTTGTCGTTTACTAATACGATGGGATGGATATAGGCAGAAATTCCTAGGATTAGGGTGGAATTCATTACAATTGATCCAATGATATTGCCAAAGGCCAAGCTTGATTCTTTACGTTTGATGGCTTGAATTTCAAACACTAATTCCGGCAATGTGGTCCCTATGGAAATGATAAATAAGCCAATGATAAAAATAGGAACTTGAGCTGCTTTGGCAAGATTAATTGAAGTAGTTACCAATAATTCTGCCGCACCAATCATGACCCCAATACTGGCGAAAAAAAGGATTAGGTGACGTTCCACTTTGGCGTTAGCCCAACGATGGAGGAGGTTTGTGCGATGGTTCTTTTTGGAATTCGCTTCTTTCTTTTGGCTAGGATTGATGAGTTCTTTAATCACAAACATGACATAAATGAGGATGAGGGCAAGTCCATCAAAACGGGAAAGTGATCCATCGAGCAAGAATAACGCCGGAGCCGTTCCGGCTAAAAATGCGTAAAATACTTCTCGCTTAATGATTGCTCCCGTCCCCTTTATCATTCCTCCAATAAATGCTGCTAAACCAACCACAAGTGAAATGTTGGCAATGTTACTTCCCATGATATTGCCAAGGGTAAGTTCATTTTTGCCGTTTAGTGCTGAGGTGATTGATACGATTAGTTCAGGCATACTGGTGGATAATGCCGCCAAAATTGCCGCTAAACCAAATGATTTTGTTTTGGTTGTACGCGTCAAATATTCAAGCTGGCCAATAACAATACCGGAGACTTGAATCAATATTATTGCCAGCGCAAGAATGATCCCGAACTGGTACAAGAAATCAAAAGAATTAATCACTCTCTTACCGTATCATGAAGATCTACTTGAGATCAAAGACCTCTTCAATATGACTGTTTAATGTTTTTGCAATAGCATGGGCCAGCAATAACGAAGGGTTATATTTCCCCTGCTCCAAGAATACTATAGTTTCCCGCCGCACTCCCACTCGGAGCGCAAGATCAGCTTGGGTTAAATTCTGAGCAACTCGCAACGTTTTTATGTTGTTATGCATTACATTCCTTTACGTTCATACCAATAGTTGGTAATTGATTTTGTTACTGCCCCGACAGCAATAATTGCCGGAAGATACCAATCAATTGCGAGTTGGTTGGTAATAACACTCTGTATCGTTTGAACCATGAACGCAATTACGGTGACGATGACCATGCCCCAGGCGGCATTACGTTCTGCAATAGCTTCCATCTTGATTTCCAATTCATCTTTTTTGACGGATATCATCATATGGACAACATCAATGCAAATCAGTGCAACTAAGCCATACACAATGTTGTTTTTTATCGACAATGATAATCCAGGAAATGACTGTGTTGCAGATACAAGAAGAATAAATGCACCGATGTAAGCCCAGCCTTGCCAGGTTTTGGGAGTCAGTCCCCACCCGCCGTATTTTCGACGAGCAAACCATTCACTTTTCCCGATCATATAGCCTCCATGTGTTATATATTTCTCACATTATGTTAGAAATATATCACATTCAGTCGTTATGTCAAGAATTAGAGCATTCTGGAACGAGTTCTTTGGGAAATGCATAATCAGTAGCAAGTTGACAGGACATTGGTCCTTGACCATCATGAACCAAAATCCAACCACCTTTCTCTAAAACTGCAAACCACAGTCCGCCACCATTTTCTCCAGTGAATGAAACCATCCCTTTAGCGTGATTTTCCAATTCTTTGGAGATGGTAATTTTGATGTCTGCAGGTGATTTGTTAAATTTGGTTGCTAGCTGCTGTTTCATGCTATCGGTCAGGCTTAGGGCTGACTTTGTGGCAGATACGGGATAGGGTGATATTGATGGTTGAATCGTGGCAGCGGGAAGTTGATTCACAACTGGTTTATTTGCTGTGCATCCGGCTAATATCAATACACAGGCAGGGAGAATAAATCGTTTCATACTTTTTCTCCACAATTCCCGCAAAATTTTGCACCGGGGGATAATTTAGTTTTACATTTAGAACACTGTGTGTCGTCATTAATCTTGGCACCACAATCGGGACAAAATTTTGAATCAGTGGCCAAACTCTTTCCACAAGCAGGACAAGAAGCTTTTATACCTTTTCTCCAAGTTTCTGCGTCCAGATGTTTATCTTCTTCTGCCATACATGCTTGGGCATACACTTCTTCTACACTTTTGTCAGATTGGGCTTTGGCCATTTCCACACCTAAGTCAGGTGCACAGCCTTTACATAATCCTTTTTTGTCATTCCAGCAGCGCTCGCTGCAAACCCACGACTGACACTTGGGACATTGGCGAAATCCTTCCATTAATGACTTAACGGCTTTGTTGTAAGCAGCATCATGAGCACTTTTCCATTTCGCATCTTTTACCCGGTTACCAATATCGGCGGCAGTGCCCAAGAATCCACCGAAAATGCTCGAGGCTGTTTCGAGGGCATTAGAAATTCCAGACAGTGCCATACCTTCAAATTCAGAACGGTAGCCATGGCCGCATCGACTGCAGGACAATTCAAATTGAAAACCTTCATCAGTACTAATGTCACTAATTCCTTCAATAAACTCAATTCTGTCGGCCATGTCAGATTCCTTTTTTGATTATTAGTACTTTTGCCTCCATTCTAACAGAGCTTTTTTTAATGTATGTATAATGAGATGAACTTTGTTTTTTATCTATTACTAAGTAGTGGAGATAGATACTATGTCGAAGACACAAGAAAATTTATTAAAAGCATTTGCAGGAGAAAGCCAAGCCCGGAATAAATATACCCAATTTGCCAAAGTGGCTCGAAAAGAAGGATTAGAATGGGTTGCCCGGGTATTTGAAGAGACAGCGGAAAACGAACGGGTTCATGCTTTGGAAGAATTTGAATTAATCAAAGGACCTATTTCGTGCGCAGGAACATTGGAAATTGATGCATTCAAAACAACCGTTGATAATCTGAAAATGGCAGCGGCAGGTGAAAAATATGAATGGACCACCATGTATCCTGAATTTGAGAAAGTAGCCCAGGACGAAGGTGAGGTTCGAGCAGCGCAACTATTTGGCAAACTCAAGGAAGTGGAAGCTGCGCATGAGGAACGCTACATTATTTTAGCGACCAAGTTGGACAGTAAAACACTCTATGATTCTGAGGCTGAATTGACCTGGAAGTGTGTTAACTGCGGATACTTGTATGTGGGAAAACAGCCACCTAAAGCATGTCCTGTGTGTTTGAAGCCTTCCACTTGGTACATGCCGATTGGATTAGTCAACTAATTGTAGTCGGGTAGCCTGCAAAACTTCTGATTCAACCAAAAACGGTTCGTTTTGCTCATCAAAGTATTGGGCCAAGCGATAGTGAACTGTTTCAGGGCGTTCGAGTAAAGGATTGGTGATAAGCCAAGCCCGATTTTTAATCGCTGAGAAATCGCGACGAGAACGGTATTTTGAGGTAGCAGCCACAATACGGGAATTACTCAAACGATACGTGGGACCGTAATCACCTTTAATAACATCGGTTTGATTGAGAAATTGAAAGGTGTTGATAAGAAATGCCGCTTGAATGATAAGGATAATACTCATAATCCCCCAGCTTATTTTGGGATAATGGGTATGAATGATTTTCCACCCTATACCGAAAGCGAAGATCATACAAGGAACTAGGATTTGGTAATACATTAATCGAGGAAGATTGCCACTGGCGATATATAGAAGCGGAATGAAGAAGATGAGAACCACAAGCGGACGAGCGTTGGAAAATTTCCCCAACTTACCGAGTCCCAATAAGGCGATTGCCATGATGAGGAATGAAATGGGGAGGGATAGTTGAGTGAGCGGGTATTGTTGGATAAGTTCTTGGTAACTGACGCCAAATAGATCAGACCACCGAAATGAACCAATAACGGCAAACGGTTTTATCAGGTGGGAGAGGGTAATGGTTTTTTCATAAGGCTTGTAACTGCGACAATCTGGACAAATGGGTTGACTGGTCAGTTCGAAGTGGAGATATGGCAGAGCTGGAAGGCAACCTAAGACACATCCGATTAAGAATGGTTTCCAAGCAATCCGTCTGAAGACACCAAAACTCACGATGAAAGCGGCAAGGAAAAAGAGACCTGATAAATGTAATTGCATTTGGAGGACGATTAAAATACCTATTCCTATCCACGTGCGAACGGTGTCCCGATGGTGAATCACTGCTAATAATAGACCAAACAACGGAACGGCAAATAGAGTAGTCAGATCGATGGACCAAATTTTCCTGGAAAAAAAGACTTGCCACGGAGACAGTGCGTAGATGCAGGCAATAATTCCCGCGTGATTTGGTGACAAATACTGCTTCAGAATGAGATAAAACCACACAACAACACCAATGTTGATGATTGCAATCCAGGTGGTAATAAACAGGGGGTCAGTCGAAACAAATCCGGGAATAAGTAGTAAGTAATGAAACAACGGGAAGTTGTTGATATGAGCTGAAGACATTAATCCCGTAGAAAACAACTGATGAGACGAAAAGAAATTTACCACGCTGGAGACAGAATTCACCTCATCTGCCTTATATTCCATCAGGTCAAGTTGCCACAAACGCGGGAGTGCTGCCAAGAGAATAATTATGAAAAACCGCCAATCAAATTGTGACAGGTTTTTTTTCATACGGCTTATTTACATGGACCGATAGGGCGCGGTGCGGTAGGATTACCATAACGAACCCACTTACCCTTATCACATATCCATGTATCATCCTCTTGTTTGACGACAATAAATTTCATGCAGATGAGTACGAAGAGCCCGAGTACAGCAAGGATAAAGATCTTCAGCCGTTGTTGGCTGGTAACCATAATAATAGACATATTTTGATAATACCATTAATCGAGGAAGGTGAGAGCAATACCTGTTTTATCCGCGCGACCCGTACGACCAATCCGGTGAATGTAGTCTTCATACGATTCAGGTAAATCGTAGTTAATGACGTGGGTAACATTATCGATATCAAGCCCGCGAGATGCAATATCCGTGGCGATGAGAATTTGGATATGATTGCTTTTAAATAAATCGAGTGCTTTTTGGCGTTGGTATTGCGTTTTATTACCATGAATGGAAGCAGCTTTAAAGCCTCTTGTTTGCAATTCTTTAGATAATTTTTCCATACTCCATTTAGTTCGCCCAAACACAAGGACTTTCTTAAACTCTTTTTGAATCAATAAATCATGAAGTACTTCAATTTTTGCTTTACCGTTGGTTCGAACCACATCTTGATCAACATTATCAGATGTTTGGTGAGTGGTAACAGATACAGTGATGGGATCATGTAAAAATTGATGCATGATACTTTTTACTTTTTCCGGTACGGTGGCTGAAAAGAAGAGTGAATGACGGTTTGCAGGTAATTCATGAATCATTTGACGAATATCATTCACAAAACCCATGTCCAACATACGATCAACCTCATCGAGGACGATGGTGGAATAATCCTGGTAATACAGGGCACGGTGCGCGGTTAAGTCTTTTAACCTTCCTGGCGTACCAATAACAAATTGGGGTTGTTTACGAAGACCACTGATTTGTTTACCGATAGTCAAACCACCAATACAAAGTACAGAGGAAAGATGAAGATTTTGAGCAAACGCCCAAAATTCATCCTCTATTTGCACTGCTAATTCGCGGGTTGGCGTGACAATCAAGACTTTAAGATCGGGATTTTTTAAAACTTTGTCAATTAAAGGTATTAAAAACGCAGCAGTTTTTCCAGTGCCCGTATTGGCAATCCCAATTACATCTCTTCCTTGAAGGAGGAGAGGAATCGTTTGGTCTTGAATAGGGGTGGGTTGGCTATAACCACGAGCAACAATGTTGGCTTTCAATGCATCGGCGATAGGAAAGTCAGCAAATTGATGTCGAGGAGTGTACTCATCAACGTTGGTCTTAACAACCGCTTTTTTGATGAACATTGATGGATTGTATGCAGGGGGTTTGGCAGCATACCGAACCGGCCGGCGAGCCATACTGCGAGGGCGAGCGGAAGAACCGCGACGAGAATGAAACATATAATAAGTCCTCCTTCATTGGACCTGGAAAAAGCTGTCAAAAGACGCTTTTTCGATACAGACACAAGTGAAAGACTTATTTTTTACTGCTCTTACCAATGTACTGTGAAAGTTTGTATAACAAAGGGAAGTATACCATGAAAAAAACGAATAGCAAATTATAGGACATTATTTTGATCGAAGGCGTTGCCAGACTTTGTTGAGTGAGGATTGTTCACTTCGGAAATTGGAATTCATGAGTCGATTGGTGATGGGGCGACTTTTACCTGCAAGGACAAGGGGGGTAGAAAAGGCACGCAATGCCTCACGAATTGACAAAACCCCTTGAGCAGAGTCTTTTCTGCCCGTAAAGGGTAATTCGTCAGGACCGCGTTGACACTGAGAATTGACATTAATCCGAGATACTTGATTACCAAACAGTTGGATGGCTTGATCAAGCTGTTTAGCATGGGTCGTGAAGATACTTATTTGTTGACCATAGGGTGAAGCAGTCACATATTTTGCAACTTCTTCAAGATTGTCGAATGGAATAATGGGGACAACGGGACCAAATTGTTCTTCATTCGCAATACGGGCATTCATTGCCACGGGATACAACACCACGGGGAAAAACCGCGTGTGATTAACCAACCCACCACGAACATTTATTTGTTTGGCCCCATGATCCAACGCGTCATCAATTAAACCCGTGAGGTAATCAATTTTTGACGCTTCGGGTAATGGGGTAATCTGAACCCCCTCATCCCAGGGAGCGCCTAAGCGTAATTCATCGACTGCATCGGCAAATTTTTGAGCAAAACGCTGAGCAATCTTATTTTGAACAAAAATTACTTTTAATGCAGTACACCGCTGGCCATTAAATGAGAGTGAACCAAGCACGCATTCAGTTACCGCATTATCTAAATCACAATCATCTAATACGACGCCTGGATTTTTTGCTTCTAATCCCAACACGGTATACAACCGATGAGGTAAGGGATGCTGGTTTCTAATCGTGTCAGCAACTTTACTGGAACCAATAAACGCCAAAACATCAATTTTCCCCGACGTCATCAAGGGGGATATTACTTTTTGACCCTCTCCATAAATGGTATTCACCACTCCGGGAGGAAATGATTCTGCCATGGCTTTTAGGAGGGGTTGATGAAGCAACACTCCGAGGCGAGGGGGCTTGAAAATTACCACGTTACCCGTGATAAGGGCGGGAATGAGAACGGTGTAGGTTTCATTTAAGGGGTAATTATATGGCCCCATACACAACGTGATGCCTCGGGGAGAAAAGTGAATTTGGGATTTAACATTTTCTAGAGTCCGCAGTGTGGTCAACCGTTTGACTTTACGCTGATAAAACTCAACAGTTTTCTCGATATAAATGACGGTACGATCGAATTCGTTGGCGGCATCGGCATATGATTTGCCAATTTCCCACATCAACAACTCAATTACTTGATCCCGCTGTTGTTTCATGAGCGAGGCAAAGTGACGAACGCAGGCGCAACGTTCTAGTGGATGCATGGTTGGCCAAGTGCCTTTGCCAAATGCGTAGGCATTGGAAGCAGCTTGAAGTACCCGGAGGGAAACCTTACTGGTAAGCAAGGGATAATGACCCAAGACTTGATCTGGCCCCGGCTCCCCCGATGCACTGATAGGCGTCGTTACGGTTTGATATGGTCCCGGCCAGGATTCTAGTTTGCCATTGATGAGAAAAAATTCTTGGTTGATTTCGGGTGGATCAGTAATTTCGTGGGCAGCGCTGGGCATGAACTATCCTTTGAGCCATTCCACATAGGTACAGCCGGTAGGACGTTTTTCTTCTTTATTCCAACCAGCAGTGGAGCACTTTTTCATTTTTTTACCGGAGTTAGTCGTAAACAATACGAGAGATTCACCACATTCGGGGCATTTTTCATCTAGTTTCTCGGTAGTACCATTAATCCATTCCACATAATCACAACCCGTAGCTTTCTTTGCCTCAGGATCCCAGACGTTAGTACTGCACTTTTTCATTTTTTTACCAAAGCGAGTTACCTGAAGAATGAGTGGAGCACCGCACTTGGGACATTTTTCATCCAACGTTTGTGGTTCAACGGCTAACCAGAGCACATAATCACATCCCTCGGTCTTATGAGTTTCTGGATTCCAACCACCTTTGGAACAACGCTGTAACTTTCTCCCGTTAGGAGTTTCTGTCACATCACTTAAAGGGGCCCCGCACTTGGGGCATTTGTCTGTTTCGTTCATGAGTCAAGGTTAACACGACAGAGAACTTCATACTAGATACTATTTACTGGGATGATGGATTTTCGCAGCAGATGCGGGTAAGTGAGCGAGAGATAGATTAGGAAGTATCCGACAAATAAAATCCAGGTAGCATTGGTGTGAAAGAGTCCCATGGCAAAGTCTGGATTCCGCGTGCCAATTACCATAAGCAAGAAAACTCTTATCACGTTTAGTAAAAATGCACCGATGGTACCAAGCAATAAAAACAGGATGCCTTGTTTTTGATTGATTGCTGTTGGCCGGATAAAACAAACAGCTCCATATAACACGACAAATAATAAAATTAACATCACTCCTGAACAAGCTTCTCCCAAACCAACCCGAAACGTGTCAATAAATAATCCTACATTATTCCCTTCAATAATGAGTTGGGTTGACGGATAGAGTTGCTTGAGCAGCGGATACGTAAGTAACCCTGTTTGTTTGGAAAAGAAGCCCCAATGAGGAAAAAGAATAAAGAATAGCGCATAGTACAGGACATTGAAACCAAAAAATAGTTTTACCAGTAGATGGAATTTTTTTATGAACTTGCCGGAAAAAATGGCAGTAAAAGCTGATACATAAATGGCAATGAGGGTGCCATATACAAGACTTAGATATATCCATTCATCGGTAATTTTTTGTTCAATAATCAGAAATGACGCAAGTGGATAGAGTGCGAGATAGGCGCCAATAAAACAAAGTGACAATGTGCTAAATAGCAGCGTTTGATGGTTTGGTTTTGGATATTTAAACTTTAAAATTTCTTTTTGATATGACGCAATAATCAAAAAAAATAACAGTGGAGTGATGTAAAGCGGGCGTATTGGGTGAGATGGAATTGATCACGGACGAGATATAAAAAACCTGGAACTATCCCCCACCAATAGGCTAGAAAGAGTAATAAGCGTTTATAAAATGGATGTTTCACTGTTTTATTCTACTGGAGACTAGTACACATTTTGGTAGTGAGTGAGGCGGACGATGGATTCATTTTTATCCAGGACGATAGCTACCACGTCAATCCTGCAAGGAAGGATTTTGTCGTCCATATACAAACTACCCATTCGACGGATTTTGGCAAGTTTGCCTTTTCCTACCATTTCTTCTGGTAGTCCAAATTCAACACCTGTTTTGGCTTTTACCTCTACAAAAATGAGAGTCTCTTTATCTTTTGCAATAATGTCAATTTCACCAAACCGATTATGATAATTTCGCTCAATAATTTGATAGCCATTTGAATGCAAATATTCAGCCGCTGCTGCTTCAGTAATTTGTCCAAGATGATGATTATTTTGCTTCATGTTACTTGTTTATATTGCAGTGCTTCAGCCATATGAGCGGGAAGAATTTTATCTTCATTTTCTAAGTCAGCAATGGTGCGAGCCACTTTAATTAATCGAAAATAACTCCGAGCGGAGAAATCATATTTTTCCGTAGCCAGTTTTAATACTGCTTCAGCTTCGGGGGTAAGGAAAGCCAATTTCTTGACATCTTTGTTGTGCATTTGAGAATTGGTGTAGATAAGCAAATCAGCAAAACGATCCGCTTGCCTCGATCTTGCTTTCATTACTTGTTGTTTTGCGTCTTTGGAAGTCAGCGCATTGGCATCAGTTGGTGTGTTCACTGCTAATTTCTCCACCTCTACACTCGCAACCGAAACACACAAATCAATCCTGTCTAAAATGGGTCCAGAAATTCGATGCTTATATTTAGCGATTTGTTTTTGGGTGCATTTACATTCTTTTTTGGGATGACCCAAGTAGCCGCAGGGACAGGGATTTATTGCCGCGATAAGGGTAAAGCTGGCTGGATAGCGGACATGGCCGGCAGCACGGACAATCTCCACTACCCCATCTTCCATTGGTTGCCGTAAACCTTCTAAGACACTCCGGGGAAATTCCGGCATTTCATCCAAAAAAAGAACTCCCAAATGTGCCAAGCTGACTTCTCCTGGTAAGGGATTACTGCCACCACCTATCAATCCTGCAGCGGATACACCGTGATGTGGAGCACGAAATGGCCGAACTTTTATAAATGCTTCACCTGATGAGAGAAGACCAGAAATGGAATAGATCCTGGTTACCTCCAATGTTTCTGCCGCAGTAAGTGGCGGTAGAATACTGGGTAATGTCCGCGCTAACATCGTTTTTCCGGTACCAGGTGGTCCGTACATGAGTAGGTTGTGCCCACCTGCAGCTGCAATAAGAAGAGCTCGTTTAGCCAATTCTTGGCCGGCGATTTCTGCGATATCAAAATGAGCAACTTGATCATCATTTTGGCAAGTCACTGGTTCGTAGGGCAAGGGAATAATTTCATCTCCCTCAACCATAAGATGAGTTATTAATTCAGTAATGGTTTTAACCGGAATAACGGTAATGCCAGACACAACTGACGCTTCTTTTGCCGAAACATCGGGAACAAAAATGGTTGAGGCGGTTTGTTTTTGAGCATAGAGACCCAGTAATAAAATTCCCCTCGTTGGCCGGAGACTTCCATCCAGTGATAATTCTCCATAAAAAAATGATTTTTCTGGATTGAAACCTGGTTTTGGTTTAAGTTGATCGCTAGCAAGTAGTACTCCGACTGCAATGGGCAAATCATACGCTGCGCCATCTTTGGGTAAATCTGCCGGAGCGAGATTGACGGTAATTTTTTTATTTGGAAAATCAAAACCTGAATTGATTAATGCGGTTTTTACCCGCTCACGCGCTTCTTCAACTGCTTTGCTGGCTAACCCAACAATGGTAAACCCTGGAAAACCCACAGAAGCCACATCAACTTCAACGTCGATGGGGACCGTATCAAGTCCAATGGTAGCAATGGATTGTAGTTTAATCAGCATGATTTATGAAATATTTCCCTTCTCGCTCGGTAATTTGGTTAGTAATCGTAAAAAGCGATAGTTGTGCTCCTACTTCAGCGATTGATTGGCGAAGTTCTCGGGCGATTTCATTACTCGTGAGTGGTTCACGGCAAAGTAAATTAAGAATTGGATCATGCGGGTGAGTAATTGCTTGGTGGGTGTTTTGAATTCCCAACCACATGGTCGCTTTTCCCTCTGCAATGAGACTGTTGGTACCACGAGAAGTCCGACTGGTAATGGGACCTGGAACTGCATAGAGTTGTCGATGGAGATCGTACGCAAGATTTGCAGTAAGGAGAGAACCACTTTTTTCTGCAGCTTCGATCACATATACCTCTTGTGAGAGAGCAGCTACGATACGATTTCTGACAGGAAACGTCCACAATGCACCCTGTTGATCTTGCCACTGGGAAAGCAACAATCCATTCTCTGCAATTCGATTGGCTAATTGCCGGTCATATCCGTCAAGCGGTAGCGAAATTCCCCAACCCAATACCGCTATTGTTTTACCACCACTATCGAGACAGACTTGATGAGCATACTGATCCACTCCATACATAAATCCAGAAATAATTGTTTTCCCCTGTAACACAAGTTGTGGCACAAGTGATTCAATGACTTGTTTGCCGTAATTGGTGATTTTGCGACTACCAACCACGGCTACACATTGTTCGAAGAGTTGAGGTGTCCATTTGCCCCGTGCAAACAAGTCCCCCGGAAATTCCTTTAGGTCATGCAACCGCTTAAGTTCCGGTAGTTTTTCCCACTTATCTACGTGGTAGTACTCCATTCTTTAAGCATAACATGCTATCGAGATAAGAGGGTGAAAATCATGGCTATAGCTGAGGAACTCATCGCAATAAACGTCAACCAAACCAAACTCTTGGACAACCAACCGCTTTTGTACTCACCCATGATCTGTGAACTTGCAGCAATCTTGGCAACTAAAAACACCAAGGGAACAGCCACAACCCCATTTATCACTGCAGTAACGATCAACGCCTGCATCGGATCAATGCCGACGTGATTGATTAATAACCCAATCAGCGTAGCGATGATGATAACGCCATAGAATCCGTGTGCCCGTTTGAATTTCAAGTTTAAACCTTCATGCCAACGAAAGGCTTCGGCTACAGCATAGGAAGCAGAACCCGCAAGGACAGGCAGGGCTAATAGTCCCAAACCAATGATGCCTATGGAAAAGATTAATTTAGCCAAGTATCCCGCGTTGGGAAATGTTTGTACTAATGGTTCGAGAGCTTTGGCGGCATCGGCAGATGAGTTTATTGTCGTTACCCCGTTGGCGTGCAACGTGGTCGCAGCCACGACAATAATGCACCAGGTAGTAAATTGTGAAGCGATCATACCGACGGCATTATCAAACCGCATGTGACGAAGAAACTTGGGAGTAATGCGCGGCACTCCATCTTTGATCATGTGGTGAGCTTTTTCTTCCTCGACCTCTTGGGAACTTTCCCAGAAAAACATATACGGTGAGATAGTGGTACCAAACACACCAGTAATGATAAAAAGATAACTAAAATTTAGTTCAATATGAGGAATGAATGTGGCAAGTAAAACATCTCTCATGGGCAAGTTGATAATCAAAGCAGTGAGTGGATACGCCAGGAGTGCGAGTGCGAGCCATTTCAAGACCTTGGCGTAGGCATGATATGAGGTGAAGATCTCTAACCCCAGGGCGAGGAGAGTAAAAATCACTGTCCAAATATCGGCATGAATTGGGGTAATTAAATGGGCAGCCGAAGCCATCGCTCCAATGTCAGCACCAATATTAATAGTGTTAGCAACAATAATAAGTAAAACCACAGGAACTAGAACTTTTTTACTGTAGTTGTCGCGGACAACAGCAGCAATTCCTTTACCTGTGACTAATCCAATTCTGGCACAGGCTTCCTGAATAGCTACTAAAAGTGGAAAGAGCAACATGACGGTCCATAATTGTCCGTAACCAAATTGCGCTCCTGTTTGAGAATAGGTTGCGATTCCAGATGGATCATCATCGGCAGCACCCGTGACTAATCCTGGACCAAGAATCCGTAAAAAACGACTAAATTTCTTTTTTGCGCGAATAATTTCTTCAACCTTGATATCAAGATATCAGGTTGGGACAGGCAGGGGAAGAACATGTAAAATGATTCGTATGAATTCCTCACTTTCGGCATGGATTAAAAAGAATCAAGTTTCTTTATTTCTCTTTGATTTGGATGACACACTAATTGATACAAACGCTGTGTTTACAACGCAACTTACCCAGTGCCAGAAACTTATTATTGATTCTAATCCGACACTGTCTCCGCCAACTGTTTTAGAATCGGTTTTTTCACTTTGCACTGAATCGTATAAAAAAATGTTTGGCAACTTTGATCGAAGATGGCCTTACATGGTGCAGCAGTTGGTTCATCGATTCCAAATTCAGGATACGTCGCTTGCAGATCGATTATTGGCCACGCTTCAGGTCATTCAGTATGAGTTGCCACAATTAAAACCATTGGTGAAGGAAACGCTTGAAGAGCTTAGAGTATTAGGCATGAAAACAGGTGTAGTGACTCAAGCAGAAGAAGCATGGACCGCATTCAAACTCCAAGGTTTGGAATTAACTCCTTTTTTTGATGCTGTTTTTCCAATTGGATCAGAACACCCCAAAACATCACAGGAATGGGAAAAAGCGATGGCTCATTTTGATATCTCTCCCCAATCGACAGTCGTGGTGGGTGATAGTTTGTCAAATGACATAACAAGCGCAAAGGCAGCTGGAGTAAACAATTTGTTTTGGATAAAAGATGAAAAGGGTTGGACACATAGTCTAGAAGGGGAAGTCCCTGTTGGGGTGGTAGAAATTACAGGCGTTGCTGATTTACTTCAGTTAATGTGATGTTAGATAAGACTTAGGAGATTTTTTATCCAAGCAGTAGCTCGTTCGGTTTCACCAATGCGGAGTGGTCCTTCTTTGCCGGTAACGATGAAGCCAGTAGAAGGTATAACCAACCGAGCACCTTTGTGAACGACCGGTCGAGG
>CAZKMY010000003.1:0-229 GCA_964554085.1 uncultured Pseudomonadales bacterium | reverse complement strand
GTAGTGGTGGGAGATAGCTTATCAAGTGATATGACTAATGCAAAAGAAGCGGGGGTGAATCACCTATTTTGGGTTAAGGATGAAAAGGGTTGGGCGCATAGTCTGGAAGGTGATATGCCCCCCGGTATCGTAGAAATCACTGGCGTGGCTGATTTACTTCAGTTGTTATAATGGGTTATATCAGCATAAAGGGGTACATGTATGAATAGAATGTTGGTGGGAATCTTTA
>CAZKMY010000002.1:0-36664 GCA_964554085.1 uncultured Pseudomonadales bacterium | reverse complement strand
TTGGATACAAAACAAGGAATGGGTGGATCTTCGTGCATGGTTTTACCCACCCCATGACCAGTCAAATTTCGAGTGACATTGTACCCAGCTGCTTCAATGTTTTTTTGAATTGTTTCAGCTAGATCTTTGATTCGGTTCCCGACCTTGGCTTTTTCGATGGTTTTCTTGAGTGTTTTTTTACCCACATCCATAAAATGTTGCTGTTCACTGTTTGGTTCACCAATCACAAAAGTGATGGCAGAGTCACTGGTAGTGCCCTGGTAGTACATACCTGTATCGATAGTGACTAAATCACCCAGCTTTAACATACCTTTGGGAATACCATGAACAAAGCCATCGTTCACACTAATACAGGTCGCCCACTTGTAGGTAGGAACCCGCTTGAATGCTGGCTCACCACCTGCTTCCCGGATAAGATTATCGACATAATTGTCGATATCAGCTAAATTCCAGTGTTTTTGGGCGAATGCAACCGCTTTGGCTTTGATGTCAGCAGTTTTTCGACCGTTTTCGCGGTAGATGCGCAGGTATTCCGGATCGAATGACATATTATTTTGTGTTTAATTTGGAAGCGGCTTGAATCATTTTCACCCGTTCCATGATATCGCGATGAATATCTTGGATTGATTTTTCACCATCAATTGAGTGAAGTAATCCTTTGCGCTTGTAATAGGAAAGGACCGGCATGGTAAAGGTGTGGAATGATTCGATGCGTTTGCGGATGGCGGTAAGCGTGTTGTCTTCGCGTACGCCCTCGTCACGGCGACCGGATAGACGCCATAGCGCTTCCTTGTCTGACACTTCAAGATATACCACCATATCTACACCATTACTGAAGGCTTTGGCTTGAGGTACGGTGCGGGGGAATCCATCCAGGATATATCCTTTTTTGTATTCGGGTTTAGAAAGATATTCTTCAATAATTTTGACGGTCTTTTCATCTGGAATAAGGGCGCCAGAATTGACCGTTTCTTTGACGTATCGTCCCCAGGGGGTTTTTTCTTTGGAGATTTCCCGGAAAATATGACCGCTACTTAAGTAGGGTAAACGTAACTTCTCGAGGAGGAGATTACCTTGTGTTGATTTGCCGGCTCCTTGGATGCCGATTAAGATTATTTTCATCGAATGATTCCTTTCAATCATTTGAATGATGATAGTAGTTACAAGACACAAGTCATTCCGGTGGACACCGGAACCGCTTCTGGCTTGTAACTAACTCAGGAACCGATCGTAATTTTTCATCACCAACAGTGCTTCAACTTGCTTGCTGGTCTCCAAAATGACGGATACCACGATAAGAATACCGGTACCTCCCAGTGTTAGTGAGGTGACGCCCGTAACTACCTGAGCCAAGGCAGGCAGAATCGCGATTAATCCTAAAAAGATCGCTCCCATTAAGGTGATACGAATTAAGACATAGTTGAGATAACTAACGGTAGCTTTTCCCGGACGTATGCCAGGGACAAAACCGCCATTTTTCTTGATTTCGTCGGCAATTTTTTCAGGATCAAAGACAACCGCGGTGTAAAAATAGGTAAATCCTAAGACTAGGATGAAATAGGTGAGATTGTATGCCAATGATTGAGGAGTGAAATGAGTGGCAAAGAAATTGCCGATAGCAACCAATTGAGCGTTGCCTGAGCCGGTCAAGAAACGACCAGCGAGTGAAGGAATCATGACAAGGGATACCGCGAAGATGATAGGAATTACGCCAGCCTGATTTAAGCGCAGTGGTAAGTGAGTAGACTGCGTGCCAAAACTGGATGAACCGCGTAAGCGACGGGCATAGTGGACGGGAATTTTTCGCAATGCTTCATTCATGAAGACGATGGCGGTGATAACCGCAATACCAATAACAACAAAAATAAGTAAGCTGGATAGCTGAGCCGCATCTGACACTGAGAGGGTTTTAAACAAGGACACGGGCAAAGCCGAAACGATACCGGCAAAAATAAGCATGGAAGTACCATTACCAATGCCATATTGCGTAATCAGGCCACCAAACCACATGAGTAGCATCGTGCCTGCAACCATCGTGGTAATTACACCAACAGTCTGGACTGGAGAGGAAATTGTAATCAAGTGCTGGCTGGTAAGGAGCGCATAGATGCCGATGGCCTGAATGATAGCCAAAGGAATCGTGATGCATCGGGTGTAATAGTCAAGTTGTTCACGGCCTGAATCCCCCTCTTTACTCAAGGCTTCAAGCTTGGGGAACACCATAGTTAACAATTGGATAATGATGGAGGCGTTGATATAGGGTCCCAGATTGAGAGCGGCAATGGAGAAATTTGCCAATGTTCCACCCGAAAAAATATTTAAAAGACTGAGGAGTTGATTTTGTAAGAAAAGACTTTTAATTTGCACCAAATCGACGCCGGGAACCGGAATATGTGCGAGTAAACGGTAGGCGGCAAAGATGCCGGCAGTAAACAAGAGCTTTTTCTTAAGCTCGGGTACGAGGGTGATTTCCTGAAAGATTTTACTCAGCTTGCTCACGGGTAACTTGGCCTCCTACTGCGACAATTAACTTTTCCGCAGCTTGCGATGTGGGAAGAGTGACTGTCAGAGGATGTTCCAGTTTGCCGTTGGCAACAATTTTTACACGCTTTGTCTCGACATCCTTGGCAGTAATGAGACGACTTTCAACGAGTTTTTTAAGGTCAACCACCGTATCTGCTGCTAGCTTGTTGAGTTGAGTTAAGCTGATAATGATGGTTTCTGGATGTAATGATTTAAAGCGGTTTTTACCTTTGATAAAAGGGAAACGGCGAATTTGAGGTAATTGTCCACCTTCAAACCAAACAGGCAAGCTTCCACGAGATGTTTGGCCTTTTTGACCACGACTAGAAGTGTGGCCACCTTTGCCTGATCCATATCCGTGACCAAGCCGCTTTTTGGACGTTGTTGTTGTTTTGGTTAATTCATTAAGTTTCATGTCTGACCTTTGTTATTCTAGCTATCATTAGGCGGCTACGGAAGGAGCAGCTGATTCCTGTTTGATGTCGATATTTTTTACTTTAACTAATCGCTCGATTTCTTTTAAGGCTTTGAAGGTGGCATGAACATTGTTAGCTTGGTTGTTTGAACCAAGTGATTTACCGACGATATTCATAATGCCAGCTGCCTCAACGACTGCTCGAACGGCACCACCAGCGATAATTCCAGATCCTGCTGGGGCTGGTTTTAACATAATCTGAGCTCCACCATGTTTGGAATCAATGGCAAAGGGAATGGTGGACTTCTTCATAGGAACAGCAATCATGTGTTTTTTAGCTTTACGAACGGCTTTTTTGATGGATGACAATACATCAGGAGCTTTGCCTAATGCAACGCCCACATGCCCCTTTTTGTCACCGACAACAACGAGAACAGAAAAACTTGCTTGATTGCCACCCTTGGTCTTTTTACTGACCCGGCTAATCTTGACGATTTTCTCGTGAAATTCTTGAGATTCGGATTTACCACTGTTGTTGTGAGCATTATTGCGCGCCATGATTAAAACTCCAATCCTTGGCTACGGGCTGACTCAGCGACGGCTTTTACCCTGCCATGATATTTGTAGAAACCGCGATCGAAACAAACTTTAGTAATTTTGGCTTTTTTAGCTTTTTGGGCAATTAACTTGCCGATTTCCATCGCCCGCTCGGTCTTGGTTCCACCTGAGGCGGTCAATTCTTTTTCAGAAGCGGCGGCAAGCGTTACGCCTTTTTCATCGTTGATGATTTGAGCGTACATGTAGTGGCTGGAACGGAAGACATGTAAACGAGGACGCCCGGTGGTGCCTCGAACTTGATGCCGGACACGAACCATGCGACTGTGACGTTGTTTGTTTAGTTTAGTAGTGTTCATAGATGACCTTTTTTAAGCTTTAAGCCCCACCTTTGGTGGCTTTGCCTGCCTTACGACGGACAACTTCACCTTGATAACGGATACCCTTACCCTTGTATGGTTCGGGTTTGCGGATGGCTCGAAGTTTGGCGCAGGTTTCCCCCACCAATTGTTTATCGATACCACTGACAACAATAATCGTTTCAGTTTCCATATCTAAGGTAATACCTGCGGGAGCGGGGAATTCTACCAAGTGAGAAAATCCAGCAGAGATAGAAAGACCATTACCTTGCTTTTTGGCACGATACCCTGTGCCAATCATTTCAAGTTTTCTGGTGAAACCGGTTGTTGTACCAATAACCATGTTGTTGATTAAACTACGGACAAGACCGTGGTTGGCTTTGGATTGTAATTCGTTGTTTGCACGAGCTACTTTAATTACTTTATCCTCTACCGCAACAGAAATACCTGCAGGAATAGTAATCGATAATTCCCCTTTGGGACCTTTAACGGTAACTTGTGATCCGGCAATTGTGATGGTTGCGGAATCAGGAATTGAAATAGGAGTTTGACCAATGAGACTCATAGTATTACCAGACTTTACAAATTACTTCACCGCCAAGCTTTTGGCTTTTGGCTTGAGCATCAGTCATGATGCCTTTATTAGTAGAAATGATACGGATACCATTACCGGCTAACACCTGTTTAATCTCTTTGGCGGCTGAGTAAACTCGGCGGCCTGGAGTGGATATACGGTCGATGGTAGTTAATGCAGGTGAATTACCAACATATTTAAGGGTAACGTTTAGTGATTTGACAGCTTTGTCGCCTACTACTTCAACGCCATCAACGTATCCATTAGCAGCAAGCACTCTAACGATTGCCTCTTTCTGATTGGAATGAGGAATACTCACCGTGTCATGCTTGGCAGCGTAGGCATTTCTGATTCGAGTTAATAAATCGGCAATAGGATCAGTCATATGTTTAGGGTTTAGGTTTCAGTTATTAGTAATTAGTTATTTGATTTAACTACACCAGGTAATTCACCTTTATGAGCCATATCTCTAAAGCAAATACGGCATAGTCCAAAATAACCAATGTAGGAATGATGGCGACCGCAGAGTTGACACCGATTGACATGGCGGGTGGCAAATTTTGGTTTGTTGTTTGATTTTTCGATTTGGACTTTACGAGCCATATTTTCCTTTAGTTATGCTTGTCTTCTTTTTTAAATGGCATACCGGTAAGTTCGAGGAGGCGGCGAGTAACCTTGGCATCTTTGGCTGTGGTTACAATCACAATTTGCAATCCTCGAATCCGATCGATTTTATCATAGTTTATCTCAGGAAAAACTATCTGTTCGTTTAAACCTAAGGAATAATTACCCCGACCATCAAATGCGGTGGTAGGAACGCCTTGGAAATCTTTTACCCGAGGCAACACGATGGAAATCAATTTATCTAAAAATTGATACATACGTTCGTTTCTGAGAGTAACTTTGAGGCCAATAGGATCGCCTGCACGGAGATGGAAACCGGCAATACTTTTGCGGGCGGCGCAAGTCTTTGGTTGTTGGCCTGTGATGGCTTTAAGTTGTTCTGCCATACTCTTTAAGGCTTCTGCCTGATGTTGATCTTCGGTGATACCAACATTGATGACGATTTTTTCGAAATTTGGCACAGCCATCCGATTTTCCACCTTCAATTCTTTTTGAAGTGCAGGAATAACTGTTTCTTTGATGTGTTGTTGTATGCGGTTCATATTTCTTGATTCACTTAAAGTCTATTTTTTATCGACTGGTTCTCCCGTCTTTTTTGCGAGGCGGACTTTATCACCTGTCTTGGTGACGGTATAACCGATCCGGGTTGCTTTATCACCAACCATAACCATCACTTTGGAAACATCAATGGGTCGCTCAATTTCAATGACTCCACCGGGATTTTGAGCATCACGGCGTTTCATATGGCGTTTATATTTATTGATGCCTGCAACAATTACTTTGTTTTCTTTTTGTAAGATCTTGGTGATCTTACCTGTCTTGCCTTTGTCTTTACCAGCAATGACGGTAATCATGTCATTTAATCGTAGTTTCATGGTTAGAGTACCTCCGGTGCAAGGGATGCAATTTTAGCAAATCCAGCGTCTTTTACTTCACGGGCAATGGGCCCAAAAATACGAGTTCCACGGGGATTTTTGTTGGCAATGGTGTCAATAATGACAGCCGCATTATCGTCAAAGCGAATATAGCTCCCATCGGCACGGCGAGTTTCTTTCTTGGTGCGAACGATGACCGCTTTTACCACTTCACCAGCTTTAACTTGACCATGAGGATCAGATTGGACGACAGAAGCGGTAATGATATCACCAACATATCCAAATTTCCGGCGTGATCCACCATGAATCACGATGAGGCGGAGCTTTTTGGCGCCACTATTGTCTGCAGGAATAAGGACGGTTCTGAGTTGCAACATACGTTTTCTCTTTTATAGCTACTTAGCAGCCCCTTCAACGATGACCCGGGCGGCCTCAATAATTTTGGTAATCGAAAAGTGTTTTAGGCGAGACATGGGTTTGATTTCGGTTAATTCAACCTTATCACCCTTATGAGCCCCGACTTCATTGTTCACAATGTATTTTTTGGTTTTTCGAATGGTTTTCATGTACTTGGGATGAGTCCACATGTGTTCCACTTCCACTGCTGCTGATTTCATCATTTTGTCTGATACGACAATGCCTGTTAACATTTTCATTACTTGGTCTCCACGGCAGTCTTTGACTGCTCCCGTAATTCGTTGATGCGAATAATAGTTTTTAAGCGAGCAATGTCTTGACGGATGGTTTTACCCTGTCGGACATTTTTTTGCTGACCCAACTCACGTTTCATGGATACCTCAATTAATTGAGTTTCCAATTTCTTAATTTCAGCCTGCAATTCGGCGACTGATTGACTTTGATGTTTGACGAGGTCTTCATGTTTCATAAATATTGGTCCTTATTAGTTACCGTTCAACCATTTTGGTGCCAAACGGCAACTTATGGCCCGCTTTACGGAAAGCTTCTTTGGCAGCTTCGAGAGACAATCCTCCAAGCTCAAAGATAATCCGTCCAGGTTTAACAACTGCTACATATTCTTCAATATCACCTTTTCCACCACCCATTTTCACACCGGCTGGTTTGTGCGTGGTGGGCTTGTCTGGGAAGATGCGAATCCATAATTTACCCGCGCGTTTGGTTTCGTGAGCGATGGTTTTGCGGGCAGCTTCAATTTGCCGGGCAGTTAACCAAGCTGGTGAAAGTGCTTGAAGACCAAAATCACCAAAATTGACATTGACACCCCGAGTGGCTTTACCATTTCGGGAGCCTCTGAATTCTTTTCGGTATTTTCTGCGTTTAGGCTGCATCATATGTGTAGTAACAAGCGACAAGATACAAGACACAAGTTATTACTTGTTGTTAAATGATCTTGTTATGTTTTTTTTGCTTGCTCCTTCGTTAATCTTATTTCTTGTAACTTGTATCTAGTGACTTAATTAGTTTGTCGTTCACCTTTATATACATAAACCTTAATGCCCACATACCCAGATTTGGTAAGTGCGGGCTTTTCGGCATAATCAATATCGGCGCGGAGCGTTTGTGTCGGCACAGTGCCATTGGTGAACTTTTCAGTCCGACCAATCTCTGCACCATTAATACGTCCTGAGAGGATTATTTTAATCCCTTTTGCGCCAGCTGCAATAGCCTTTTCCATGGCCTGCATGCAGGCACGACGATGAGGGTACCGATGTTCCAATTGATCAATCAACCGCGCAATAATAAGGGAAGCTTGAATATCGGGATTTTTCTCTTCTTCAACTTTAAGTTCGACTTTAGTTGCTTTGGAGTCTGCCTTGATTTTCAGTTGGTTTAAGACGTCTTTTTTCAATTGTTCCAAATTCGCACCACCACGGCCAATAACAACACCGGGACGGGATACATGTAATACAACCGTAATTGTATTGATAGACCGCTCAATAACAACTTCCGTTAATCCGGCAGTTTTTAGTTTTTCGTGCAGGAAATTCCGCAATTTATAATCTTCAATTACTTGTGCTTTATATTGCTCTGAGTTACCAACAAACCAACGAGATTTCCAGGTATACAGTGGTCCTAAACGGAATCCAAATGGATGTACTTTTTGTCCCATAAAACTATCCTTCTTTTTTCTTGGTGTCTGATTGTTTAGTAACTTCAGGGACAGTCCCTTCAACAGTGAGATGAACGTGACTGGTCCGCTTGATAATAGAGTGAGCCATACCTCGAGCAACTGGTCTCCAGCGTTTAATCCGAGGACCCTCTTCAACAACGACACTTTTTACCACTAATCCCTCTTGAGAAATTCCCGCATTGTTGATGGCGTTAGCTTTGGCAGCGGTGAGAATTTTACTCATCGTAGCGGCTGCGGTTTTGGGCGAGAACTTGAGCTGATCAAGGACAGACTCAACTTTTTGACCCCTCATGGCGTCAGCAACGAGCCGAAGCTTTCGGGGAGCTTCATGAATGAATTTTTGATAGGCACTGGCTTGCGATTTCATGTTGGTTGTTTCCCTTTTTTATGTCTTACTCAAGATACGTTTAACCACACTACCATGGCCACGGAATGTTCGGGTAGGAGAAAATTCTCCTAAGCGGTGACCGACCATAGTTTCAGATACGTACACCTCTTTAAAGACTTTGCCATTGTGGACGGAAAAAGTATGTCCGACAAACTCTGGAGGAATTTGACTGGCTCGAGCCCAGGTCTTGATAGCGGCTTTTGAACCACCTTGTTTTTGCTTTTGGACCTTTTCCATGAGTTTTGGGTCGATATATGGTCCTTTTTTTGAACTGCGTGACATGCTTTTTCTAATCCTTATAGATTATTTTTTGCGTTTATCTTTAACAATATATTTGTTGGTACGATTATGTTTATTTCTCGTCTTTAAGCCCAAAGCTTTTTTACCCCAAGGAGTCTTGGGAGCTTTCATACCAACACCAGAACGGCCTTCTCCACCACCGTGTGGGTGAGCATCAGGATGCATCGCCACGCCACGAACAGAGGGACGCCATCCCATATGCCGTCTCCGGCCAGCTTTACCCAGGCTAACTTCTTTCAGTTCCTGGTTACTGACTTGACCAATGGTAGCATATGCGTCAAGTGAAATCAGACGAACTTCCTTACTGGGAAGTAAAACAGTAGCAAACTTAGCTTCTTTGCTTTGGATATATGCTGCAGTACCTGCACCACGGACCAATTTACCACCACGTCCAGGGACGATTTCTAGGTTGTGGATAGGCATGCCAATGGGAATATTCTTTAAGGGAAGTGCGTTTCCTGGTTCAATTTCTGCTGATTCACCAGACATAATTTGCTTACCAACATGTAAACTGTCTGGAGCAAGAATATATCGTTTTTCGCCATCAGCGTAGGTGATTAATGCAATATTGGCAGTGCGGTTTGGATCATATTCAACCGTACTTACTTTACCTACGATGTCGCGTTTGTCGCGTTTAAAATCAATCATACGAAGCTTGCGTTTTTGAGCTCCACCTCGATGACGAATAGTGATTTTACCCGCGTTGTTACGACCGTTAATTTTTCGCTTTGTTTTTGTTAGAGCTTTGAGTGGTTTATTGGTCGTGATTGTGTCGCTGACTATGGTACTCATGTGTCGGCGGCCAGCACTGGTGGGTCGTGATACTTTAATGGCCATACTTATCCTTTAGTCTCGAATACTTTTATGGATTGACCGGCTTTAATCTCTACAATAGCTTTTTTGCTCGTTGGAGTTTCTCCGGGGAGACGGCGGCGGCCAGTTGATCGGGATACTGGTTTCTTGGTTGAAGTCCAGACAGCAACAGCATCAACTTGAAAAGCGGCTTTGATAGCTGCCTTAATTTGATCTTTGTTGGCGCCTGCAGCAACTTCGAAGGTATACCGGTTATCTTTGGTTGAAGTTAAACTTTTTTCAGTGATGATGGGACGTTTGATGACGTATTTCAAATCCATATACTTATTCCTTTACCACTTTCTTGACGGTCTTTTTAGGAGCAGTTTTCTTGACAGCGGGTTCAACTACTTTTGCTTGAGGAGCAAAGGTAGCGACAAGAACGTCAAGAGCTGGTTTGTGCATAATCACTTTGCGGGCACTGAGAAGTTCAAGAATGTTGGTTCGTTTTGCTTGGGTAATGGTTGTATTTGAAGCATTTTTACCCGCACGAATTATGTTCTGCATGGGTGACTCAAGCATAACTACAGTGTTGGTTGGAGCTTTCATGTCAGTAAGGAATTTGGCAAAACTCTTGGTAGAAGCGTCCATTTTATCCAAACCATCGACAATGGCGATTTGATTTGATTTGGCAATTTGAGTAAAGACTCCTTTGAGAGCTTTGAGTTTCATTTTCTTGGGAAGCTGAAGACTGTATTCTTGATCACCAGAAGGTCCATGAGCAACGCCGCCGCCAACAAAGATGGGGGCCCCTTTACTACCGTGACGGGCACGTCCTGTTCCTTTTTGTTTCCAGATTTTATGAGTGGTTCGGGCGACTTCACCGCGAGTTTTGGCTTTACTAGTGCCTTGTCGCAGATTTGCCTGAGCAACACGGATAGCAAGAGCAATTAATTCGGGGTTAGCTTCACAATCAAAGATGGCTGCGGGTAATTCAATGTTACCAGTGACTTTACCTTCGATGTTGTAGATATCTATAGTCATATATGCCTTTATTCGTTATTTTCAGTAGCTGTTTCAGGTGTAGCAACAACTGCTGCCACATCTTCACGAAGCCCTTCAAATTTACCTTGTTTGATAACTGCTACTTCAACAACGGAATTCTTGTGACCAGGAATTGGCCCACTTACCCAAATTTCTTGGTTGGCTACGTCGACTTTAACGACCTGAAGATTCTTTACCATAAACATGGCCTCACCCATACGGCCGGCCATTTTTTTACCTTTATGAATCCGTCCAGGAGATGTACCTTGACCAATAGAACCGGGGGCACGCCAACGATCAGATTGACCGTGGGTCTTGGGACCGCCTTTGAAACCCCATCGTTTCATAGGGCCGGCGAAACCTTTACCCAGCGTTAAACCAGAAACATTAACTACATCACCAACAGACACCACCTGATCTACTGCGATATGATCTCCAACAGCTTGTTCAGCTGGTTTGGTATCTTTGATTTCACGGATGGTTTGAGGAAGGATATTGGCTTTGGCAGCGTGTTTGACCACGGGACGAGTAAGCGTCTTTTCGCGGCGGGAACCAATTCCTACTTGAACGGCATCGTAGCCGTCAGCTTCTGCGGTTTTTACTTGAGTGACAACCATTGGTTCTGCTTTGATAATGGTTGCAGGTAAGCGGACACCTGAGGTGGTCCAGACTTGTGTCATGCCGGTTTTAACGCCGTAATATGTTTTCATATATTGTTTTATTCCTGTGCAGGGATTCTTCCACCCTTAAGTGGTCCACTTTTGGACCTTGACCTCTTGGATGACAAGAAGAATTTGCTACATTTTAATTTCGATACCCACCCCTGCAGGTAATTCAAGATGCATCAGGGAGTCGATGGTTTTTCCGGTGGGTTTAACGATATCGACGACCCGCTTGTGAGTCAGGATAGAGAATTGTTCGCGAGCATCTTTATCTGTGTGAGGTGAGGTAAGCACGGTAAAACGTTTTCTGTCGGTGGGCAACGGGACAGGACCTGCCACTTGTGCACCGGTGGATAAGGCCGTATCAACGATCTTTTGAGCAGCTTCGTCGATGACGCGGTGATCGTATGATTTTAATCTAACTCTGATGCGGCTTTGTGCCATACTTTCCTCTTCTATTTATTTCTACAGTCTCCCGGTTTTTTGAGGACCGGGAGATTGTGTTGTTTCCAATTTATTTAACGATTTTAGTAATTGCACCAGCACCGACAGTCTTACCACCTTCGCGGATAGCGAAGCGTAGACCGACTTCCATAGCAACTGGTTGGATTAATTTGGCTACCATCTTGGCATTATCGCCAGGCATAACCATTTCGACACCTTCGGGAAGGGTGATTTCACCGGTCACGTCAGTGGTACGAATGTAGAACTGAGGACGATATCCGGAGAAGAAGGGACTGTGACGACCACCTTCATCTTTGGTCAGGATATATACTTCAGCTTCGAAATCGGTGTGAGGAGTGATGGAACCGGGTTTAGCCAAAACTTGACCGCGCTCGATTTGTTCTTTTTCAATACCACGAAGCAAGATACCGACGTTATCGCCAGCTTGACCTTGATTGAGGGTTTTTCTAAACATTTCCACACCCGTGACCACGGATTTCTTGGTGTCATGAAGACCAACAATTTCGATCTCTTCACCAACTTTAACGACACCTCGTTCAATCCGGCCAGTAGCCACAGTGCCACGACCTTTGATAGAGAAAACATCTTCAACAGCCATTAAGAATGGTTTGTCGATTTCTCGATCAGGGACTGGAATGTATTCGTCAACTGCTTTCATTAATTCAAGCACTTGTTCTTGAGCCTTCTCATCGCCTTCAAGGGCTTTGAGAGCGGATACACGAACGATAGGAGTGTTATCACCATCGTATTTGTATTTACTCAAGAGTTCACGAATTTCCATTTCAACGAGATCTAGGAGTTCTGGATCGTCGACCATATCACATTTGTTGAGAGCGACGACCAACTTGGGCACGTTAACCTGATGAGCAAGGAGAATGTGTTCGCGAGTCTGAGGCATAGGACCATCAGTGGCAGCAACCACAAGAATAGCTCCGTCCATCTGAGCAGCGCCAGTAATCATGTTTTTGATGTAGTCGGCATGACCTGGAGCGTCAATGTGAGCGTAGTGACGATTGTCGGTCTCATATTCCATGTGGGAAACATTAATCGTAACGCCACGAGCTTTTTCTTCGGGAGCGTTATCAATATCGTTGTATCCCACGGCTTTAGCTAAGCCTTTTTTGGCTAGCGTGGTGGTAATAGCAGCAGTCAAGGTGGTCTTACCATGATCAACGTGACCAATGGTGCCAATATTGACGTGTGGTTTGTTACGTACAAATGTATCTGCCATAGTTCTCCTTATTTATATTTTTATTAATTACTTGATTGTTGTGGTTTTTTGGCACTAATAATTTGGTCGGCGATTTGATTGGGGACAATCTCATAGTGAGATGGTTCCATATAGTAATTCGCCCGACCTTGGGTAATGCTCCGCAGAATTGTAGCATACCTGGAGAGTTCTGCCAAGGGGACAAGCGCGGTAATTATCCGTGCATTACCACGAGTGGTGGAATCAAGAATTTGGGACCGTTTGGATGAAAGATCACCGATCACGTCACCCATAAATTCATCAGGTGTGGTTACTTCCACCTTCATGATGGGCTCAAGTAAGACCAAATTTGCTTTCTTGGCACCAGCTTGAAGAGCCATGGAACCAGCAATCTTAAAGGCCATTTCTGAAGAGTCAACTTCATGGAAGGTACCGTCGTAGACGGCAACTTTACAGTCGACCATAGGGAATCCGGCCAAGACGCCATTTTCCATAGCTTCCCGAATGCCTTTTTCGATGGCGGGGATGAATTCACGAGGAATGGCACCACCGGTAATTTCGGACACAAATTCAAAGCCTTCACCACGATTTTTAGGCTCAAGGCGAATCAAACAGTGACCATATTGACCATGACCACCAGTCTGACGAATGTATTTACCTTCGGCTTCGACCGTTTGGGTGATGGTTTCTCGATAGGCAACTTGGGCGTTACCAATATTGGCATCTACGTTGAATTCACGTTTCATCCGATCGACGATGATGTCGAGATGAAGTTCACCCATACCGGCAATGATGGTTTGACCGGTTTCATGATCAACCCGAACCTTGAAGGTAGGATCTTCTTCCGCGAGGCGGGACAAGGCCATACCCATACGTTCTTGGTCGGCTTTGGTTTTGGGTTCGATAGCGAGTGAGATAACTGGCTCGGTAAATTCGATTCCTTCAAAGGTGATGGGACGATCTTCACTGCACAAAGTGTCACCGGTTTTGGTGTCTTTTAAGCCGACGATAGCGACAATTTCACCTGCTTTTGCAGTGGTTATGTCTTCACGATCATTGGCATGCATAAGAAGTAAACGACCAATCCGCTCTTTGGAATGTTTATTGGCATTCATGACGTAAGAACCGGCTTCCAATTTTCCTGAATAAACGCGGAGATAGGTTAAGCGACCAACGTGAGGGTCAACTTGAATTTTGAAGGCTAAACCGGAGAAGGGTTCTTCGGGAATTAATTGACGAACTTCTTCTTCATCGGTTTTGGGATTAATTCCCTTAACTTCTTTCAAGTCCATGGGGCTGGGAAGATATTCGACAACGGCATCTAATAATGGTTGAACGCCTTTGTTTCTGAGGGATGAACCGCAGAAAATAGGTACGAGTTTGTAGCCGATAGTGGCGCGGCGAAGCGCACTCTTTAATTCATTAACGGAAATTTCTTCACCGTTAAGGAATTTTTCCATTAATACATCATCAGTTTCGGCGATTTGTTCGACAAGTTTCTCACGGTATTCTTTGACCTGATCCACCATGTCCTCAGGAATCTCACCTACTGTGTATTTGGCACCGGTTTCATCACCTTCCCAAATCAGGGCTTTTTGATCAAGCAACATGACGATGCCCTTAAAGGCACTTTCCTGACCAATGGGAAGAACCATGATGGCGGGTTTTACCCCAAGTTTATCTTTAATGTCGTTAACCACCATCATAAGGTCGGCACCGATTTTGTCCATTTTGTTGACAAAGCAAATGCGTGGCACATGATATTTGTCGGCTTGACGCCAGACAGTTTCTGACTGAGATTGAACACCTTCATTACCATCGAGAACGGTGATACCGCCGTCAAGAACCCGGAGGGAGCGTTCGACTTCAGCAGTAAAATCAACGTGGCCCGGAGTGTCAATGATATTGAACCGGAACGGATCTTTGGGCATAGCTGTATCTAAGACAGGAGTCCAAAAGGTGGTGGTGGCAGCGGAAACGATGGTAATGCCCCGTTCACGCTCTTGAGCCATCCAGTCCATTTGAGTATCACCCTCATCAATAACACCTATCTTGTATGTCTTACCGGTGTAATACAGAATACGTTCAGTAGTTGTTGTTTTGCCCGCATCAATGTGAGCAATTACTCCGATATTTCGGATATGATCGAGAGGAACCTGTTGGGTTGTCTTGGTAGCAGCAGCCATAAAACCTCGTGTATTTAATAAACGGATATCACGCTATTCATTCGTTACTATACGAATTACCATCTAAAATGAGCAAAAGCCTTGTTGGCTTCAGCCATCTTGTGCATGGTGAGTTTCTTTTGAATTGCACCACCTTGATTATTAGCTGCATCAACGATTTCTGCAGCTAATTTCTCAGCAAAGGTGTGAAATTCACTATTGGCTCGTTTTTGGGATTCCAAAACTAACCAACGAATAGCTAAGGCAAACGCACGTTTCCCTTTAACGGGAGTTGGTACTTGATACGCTGCACCACCAATACGGCGGGAGCGAACCTCAATTTTGGGAGTAATGTTTTCCAAGGCTGTCTCAAATACTTCAACGCCATCTTGATTGGCTTTGGTAGCCACAATATCAAGTGCGTTGTAGACTTGCTTTTCAGCAACGGTCTTTTTCCCATCACGCATGACGCGATTAACGAGTTTGGTGACTGATTCAGAATTGTATTTAGCGTCAGGAGTAACTTCTCTGACGTAATTTTTCTTCGTTCTCATAGTTTATTTGGCAGCTGCCCCTTTCCCTTCGGATTTACGAACGCCATATTTACTCCGGGAGCTCTTACGGCCTTGAACACCAGCGCAGTCAAATTTTCCTCGGACAATGTGATATTTCACACCAGGAAGATCTTTGACCCGGCCACCACGCACAAGCACAATAGAGTGCTCAGCCAGGTTGTGGCCTTCACCTTGAATATAAGCGGTCACTTCTTGACGATTTGACAGCCGGACACGAGCTACCTTCCGCAAAGCGGAGTTTGGTTTCTTTGGTGTCATGGTTTTTACCAAGGTGCAGACGCCCCGTTTTTGCGGGTTGAACGTGGATACGTTACGTCGATCTTTGGCGTTAAAGCTTTTGCGCATGGCAGCAGCTTTAACAGCTTTGGCTTTTTTGCTGCGACCTTTGCGGATGAGTTGATTAATTGTTGGCATATTTTCTTTATTTTCCTCTGGCTTATTCAGTAATGACAGCACGCTCCGGTGATGTCGGAATAAGGCGACCAATGATAACATTCTCCTTCAGACCGATCAAGTAGTCTTCCTTACCCTGAATAGAGGCGTCGGTAAGAACATTGGTGGTCTCCTGGAACGAAGCGGCAGACAACCAACTCTGGGTATGAAGACTGGAAGATGAGACGCCCAAAATCACGATTTGAGCGGTAGCTGGTTCACCACCTTCAGAGATAACTCCCTGATTTTCACGGTTGAACGCGGCTTTATCGATGACTTCACCAGGCAGCAGACCGGTATCACCTGAATCTTCCACGACTACTTTATCAGACATACGGCGAATTGTGACTTCAAAGTGACGATCATGAATGGGAATACCTTGGGACTCGTACACTGATTGAATTTCATCTACCAAGTATTCTTGAGCACCCAAGAGTCCTCGAACAGCCAAGACTTCCTTGATGTCCAAACTACCTGCAGCGAGTTGCGTACCGGCAGAGATAACATCACCGGTAGCCACCTTTAATAGACTGGCGAGCGGTAAAGTGTATTCCTTGATCTGAACGGGTTTGGTGGTGGTTTTCACCGTCACTTGGTAACCCGTTTCTAATTCGTCAACGGTAACGACACCAGCGATCTCGGAAATGGGTGACACATTCTTGGGGGTACGGGTTTCGAACAATTCTTCGACCCGTGGCAACCCCTGAGTCACGTCTAGACCTAAAATACCTCCCGCATGCTTGACCCGCATGGTGAGCTGTGTACCAGGTTCACCAATACTTTGAGCGGCAATGACACCAACGGGGGCGCCGAGGGTAACCATCTCTTTGGTAGAGAAGTCACGACCATAACATTTGGCACAGAGACCATAAGGGGCTTGGCAGGTAAGGGGTGAATAGACATGAGCTTCGGTCACTTTAGCAGCGACAACAAGATCGACGGCATCTTCATCAATGATGTCATTTTTCTTGACGATAACTTCTTTTGTCTCGGGGTTGACGATATCGGCAGCAGCGACACGGCCCAAAATGCGTTTGGGAAAGAGTTGACCACGGCGACTATCTACCGAAAGAATAATATGTTCTTCGGTACCACAGTCATCAAAGCGGATGATGGCATCGTGAGCAACATCAACTAACCGGCGGGTAAGGTATCCTGCATCAGCAGTCTTGAGAGCTGAATCGGTTAAGCCTTTTCGAGAGCCACGAGTGGAGGTCACGTATTCGAAGATAGATAAACCTTCACGGAAGTTACTCTTTGTTGGTAATTCGACGATTTTTCCAAGAGGGTCGACCACGAGTCCCCGCATAGCACCAAGCTGCTTGACCTGATCTTTGGAAGCACGAGTCCCTCCGGAATCAATGATGATTTTAACTGCATTCTTGGGACTAAACGCACTCCAAGTTTTGTCAGCGATTTCATCGGTGGTTTCCATCCAGATTTCTTGAGTCAGACGGCGTTTTTCTTCGGAAGTGATCAAGCCTAAACGATAGTTGTCTTGCACTTCTTCGGCACGTTTGTTAGCTGAAGCAATAATATCTTTCTTATCGGCAATCATGATGTTGTCAGATACGGAAACGGACAAACCAGAAATGGTGGCGGCCCAGAATCCTAGATTCTTGAAGTCATCAATAAATTTGACGACGCGTTCTTTTGGATAGAGCTTGATGGCCCGGCGGACCAAGTCTTTGACCATGGCCACACCGACGGGAGCATTAATGAAACGTAGTGCTTCAGGAAGAACTTCGTTTAAGAGAATTCGACCCACACAAGTTTCAATAATCTCTGGCTTCATGCCTTCGGTAATCACCATACGAACTTTAATTGGTTGGCGAAGACCAATGGTCTTGGATTGATAGGCAAGGATGGCTTCCTGCTCGTTGGAGAAAATGGATGGGTGCATCTTGAGATCGCCATCAAATGATGACATGTAGTAAGAGCCCATGACCATTTCTTTGTTAGGTACCGTAATGGGTGAACCATCGGCAGGTTTAAGTAAGTTGGATCCCGGCATCATTAAGGCAATGGCTTCTTCTTGAGCGGCTTTGGAGAGAGGGACATGAACGGCCATCTGGTCACCATCAAAGTCAGCGTTGTAACCCGCACAGACACAAGGATGGATCCGGATAGCATTACCTTCTACCAAGACGGGGAAGAATGCCTGAATACCCAGTTTGTGCAAGGTAGGAGCACGGTTTAACAACACGGGGTGATTTTCAATGATGCGTTCGAGAATGTCGTACACCTCGGGTGAGCGACGAGCCAGGGCGTGTTTGGCAGACTTCACATTGGGAGCAATCCCCTCTTTGATCAATTCGCGCAACACGTAAGGTCGGAACATTTCCAAGGCCATGTCTTTGGGAAGACCACATTGGTTCAGGTTTAATTCGGGACCAACCACGATAACGGAACGACCGGAATAATCGACACGTTTACCCAAAAGGTTTTGACGGAAACGACCCTGTTTACCTCTGAGCATTTCAGAGAGGGAGCGTAATTCTTTACGAACACGACGAGTGGTGTCTTTGCTTTGAGATGAATCAATTAATGCATCGACGGCTTCTTGAAGCATGCGTTTTTCATTACGCAAGATGATTTCGGGAGCACCCAAATCCATTAAGTGTTTCAAGCGGTTGTTACGGTTGATGACGCGGCGATACAGATCGTTGAGATCTGAACTGGCGAATCGACCACCGGAGAGTTGAACCATAGGACGAAGGTCAGGTGGAATAACAGGAACAACTCGCATGATCATCCATTCAGGATTCACGACGGCTTTCTTCATACCTTCAGCGACACGTAAACGCTTGGTGGCTTTAACTTTACGAGCACCGGACGATTCGCGGCTTTCTTCTCGGAGTGAGGCAACCAATGATTCAAGATCAATTTGGCGAATGAGTTCCAAGATGGCTTCAGCGCCCATACCAACGCGGATATGATCAGCTGCGTTATAATCCAAAAGCTTTAAGTATTCATCTTCAGTCAAGATGGATTTAGCATCGAGACGTTTGACAATTTCTTTGACAGCTTTATAGATATTTTCCGCATTGATCAATTCATTTTCTAGGTTAGCTTTGATGTGTTGCAGTTTTTGCTTGGATTTGAGGGTAGCTTCACCAACTTTGAGCTCTTGTTGCTCTTTGTTTTTGATCTGTTCGCGAATCTCAGTCAGACGTTCTTCCAACCCAGCAGTTTCAGCTTCGATGGCCATCTTGGATGAATCGCGCATCTCATCTTTTTTGGCTTCCAAGTCAGCATCCATCTGCTCCATGATCTCTTGACGTTTTTCATTGTCAGCTTCGAGGACAACGTATTGAGAGAAGTACACGATGGATGAAAGATTTCGGGGAGAGATGTCTAAAAGTAAAGAAATCTTACTGGGAGCACCTTTGAAGAACCAGACGTGAGCGACGGGGCAAGCCAGCTCGATATGACCCATACGTTCGCGACGAACGCGGGACAAAGTCACTTCAACACCACATTTATCACAGACAATGCCGCGATAGCGAATGCGTTTGTACTTACCACAGTAACATTCCCAGTCTTTGGTAGGTCCAAAGATACGTTCACAGAACAGACCATCTTTTTCTGGTTTGAGCGTTCGGTAATTAATCGTTTCAGGTTTTAGGATTTCTCCATGAGACCAGGAACGAATAATTTCTGGAGATGCGAGCTTGATTTGTAATCCTTTGAAATCAACAACGTTCTTCATAGACTTATTCCTCTCCCTCTTCACTAACTTCAGTTGGTCCTTCAAGATTTTCTAACTCGTCACTGGTAGGCTCAGCATCTTCATCTGCCTCATCGGTTGATTCGGCAACGTCATCTGCTTCGCCCGGTTCTTCGGCGAGTAACGCTTGATCATCTGTGATGGGAGCAACGTCTTCAATCACTTCTTCAACGACTGGAGCAACTGTCTCTTCGATAGGTACAATGTCCAGACTGAGTGAATTTAATTCTTTTACCAAGACTTTGAAGGCATCTGGAACGGTAGGTTCAGGGATATCCTGACCTTCTACAATAGCTTCAAACGCTTTGGCGCGACCGACGACATCGTCCGATTTGATCGTCAACATTTCTTGGAGCGTGTGGGCGGCTCGATGAGCTTCAAGGGCCCAGACTTCCATTTCTCCCATACGCTGACCACCCATTTGGGCTTTACCTCCAAGTGGCTGTTGAGTCACTAAGGAGTAAGGTCCCGTGGAACGAGCGTGGGTCTTGTCCTCAACCATGTGGATGAGTTTCAACATGTAGGCGACACCAACCACGGATTTCTCTTGATACGGTTCACCAGAGCGACCATCGTAGAGTTGAGTCTTACCATCAACAGGCAGACCAGCCTTCTTTAATTCTTCGGTAATCTTGGATTCATCAATTTCTTCAAAGACAGGCAAGGCAACTTTGTAGCCAAGTTCTTTGGCTGCCCAACCCAAGTGAGCTTCCATCAGCTGACCTAAGTTCATACGAGCCAGTACTGAAAGTGGAGAAATGATAACGTCAACAGGAGTGCCGTCTTCCAAGTGAGGCATGTCAGCGGCAGGGACGATATCAGAAATAACACCCTTGTTACCATGACGGCCAGCAAGCTTGTCACCAACGGTAACTTTACGCATTTGAGCGACGCGGACAACAACTTTTTGCAAGACGCCTGGGTCAAGTTCATCGCCGGTTTCGCGGTCTAAGACCTTGACGTCGATGACGGTACCTGATTCACCATGAGGCATACGAAGTGAGGTATCTCTGACTTCGCGAGCTTTTTCGCCAAAGATAGCACGAAGGAGTCGTTCTTCTGCGGTAAGTTCAGTTTCCCCTTTGGGAGCGATTTTACCGACTAAGATGTCGTTGGGACCAACGACACTACCGATAACTACCACACCATCTTCACCCAAGTTGCGGAGATCAGTTTCACCGATGTTGGGGATATCCCGAGTTAATTGTTCTGGACCCAATTTGGTATCCATGACCAAGGCTTCGTATTCATTGATGTGGATGGAGGACAAGAGGTCCTCTTTGACTAGGCGATCGGAAACGATGATAGCGTCTTCGTACCCCAAGCCGTTGAAGGAAGTGTAGGCGATGACCATGTTCTGACCAAGAGCGAGTTCGCCATTGTCAGCGGCAGGTCCATCAATAATGACTTGACCTTTTTTAACACTATCACCCACTTTGACCAAGGGACGTTGGGAGTAACAGGTACTCTGAGCGGAACGCATAAACTTGGTAATTTTGTAGGTTTCGCGGTCACCATCAAGGCGAATTTCTTCACTGTCGGTGGCGAGAATATCTTTGTCTTCTTTGACGGCTTTGGGAAGTTTGATGACAATTTGTTTACCATCCACAAAAGTGACCTCGCCCTCATGTCGAGCACGAACCACATGATGCATGGCTTCGGCGATGGTAGCTTCCATACCGGTACCCACGATGGGTGAAGATGGTTTTACCAAAGGTACAGCCTGGCATTGCATGTGTGTGCCCATCAAGGCGCGGTTCGCTTCATCGTGAGAAATAAAAGGAATCAATGAAGCAGCGGCGCCCACCACTTGGCGGGGCACAACGTCGATATATTCAACTTGTTCGACGGATGCTTCAAGGAATTCGCCTTCGTAACGAACAGGCACCCATTCATCGACAATGTTGTTTTTATCGTCGATAGCAACTTCTGCGTGAGTAACGTAATGTTCCATTTCATCATCAGCTGACAAGTAAACCACTTCATCGGAGATGTGCATGGTGGTTTTGTTACCACGGGTGATCTTTTCAACTTTTCGGTACGGGGCTTCTAGGAAACCATATTCGTTGACACGGGCAAAGTTGGCAAGGTATGTCACCAAACCGATATTCGGACCTTCCGGTGAACGGACGGGACAAATACGGGAGTATTGTGAAGCATTAATGTCCCGCATAGAGAAGGAGGCGCGCTCGCGAGTGACACCGCCGGTACCCATGACTGAAAGACGGCGCAAGTTATCCACTTCGGATAAGGGATTGGTTTGATCCAAGATGGTGGATAAACGGTTGCGGCGGAAGAATTCAGAAATGGTGGCAATGATGGGGCGGGCGTTAACCAAAGCTGCTGGAGTGATTTTTTCATCAGTTTTGGTCAAGGACATTTTTTCACGGATAGAACGCTCTAAGCGTAATAGACCAATCCGGAAGGCGGAGACATTGACCAATTCCCCGACGGAGCGAACCCGGCGGTTGCTGAGATGATCAATATCATCGATAGTGCCCTTACCATTTTGAAGACTGACGAGGTATTTGAGGGTAGCAATAATATCTTCTTTGGTCAGGACCCAATTCTGACTGACATTTTCAACAGATAAACCTAAGCGGCGATTTAATTTGTACCGACCAACTTTCCCCAAATCATAGCGACGGGTATCAAAAAAGAGTTCAAACAGGAACTCTTCAGCATTTTCAAGGACAGCGGGTTCGCCAGGGCGCATCTTTTGATAAATTTCAATCAAGGCTTCAGCGCGATTCTTGGCGGGATCACGGGCCAAGGTGGCATCGATGTAATCGTGTTGATCGTCTTTGTTGACGTCAGCAAATAATTGTTTAATGGCATCGTCTTCCGCATAGCCAAGGGCGCGAAGGAGGGTGGTGGCAGGGATTTTACGGTGACGATCAATTTTGACGGAAATAACATCATTTTTACTAATCATGACTTCAAGCCATGAACCGCGGATGGGGCGGAGTTCGGCGGTGTGAAGCATGCGTCCAGAAGTGGGTTCGATTTCATTGGAAAAGAAAACGCCAGGAGAACGGACAATTTGATTCACCACAGCGCGCTCAATGCCATTAATGATGAAGGTGCCATTCTCCGTCATACGGGGGATGTCACCAAGGAAGACTTCTTGAGAAACGGATTGAGCGGTTTGTTTGTTGGTGAGAACGGTTTCAACCCTGAGGGGCATGTCGTAGGTAACGCCTTTTTCTTTGGCTTGAGTGGGAGAATATTTGGGTTCTCCGAAGTGATAGCCTTTAAATTCGAGTGACCAGTTTTTACCAGTGAAATCCTCGATGGGGTTAATTTCTTCAAATGCTTCTTGAATGCCATCGGCTAAAAAACGCTCGTACGATTCAAGTTGGACGGCTATGAGATTTAACTCAGGAAGCGGAAGATTTGTTTTACCCCAAAATTGACGTTTGATCTGCGGCATATTGTCCTTCTTTTCCCACACTGATTTGTAATTAACGTTTCGCCTGATTTGGATGTATTGTAAAAACGGTTGATACAAAATCCACGTTTAAGAACCGGAGGCTCGAGTGCCCGGTTTTGAACGATTTATCTGGATTTAGGAAGAGACGCTAGTCAACGTCAGTTGTCCTTCATGTATCAGCTATTTTTGCAATACAAGAAATTGACACACCAAAGTGTGCCCTATAGAGGTAGGCTTCTATGTAGGGGGTATGTTATCAAGATTGTTGCGAACTTGCAATACCCGAAGTTTTCAATCCACCATCAGCATAAAGCCAATTCCCAAAAGATACAAGCCGAAGGAAATAAATGACTTCACCCGGCTGGTTTCTTTCCGCATTTCAGGAAGTAGATCGGAGGCACCGATATAGATAAAGCCGCCTGCAGCAATGGGTAAGAGGTATGGAGCGAAATCTTTGTTGGCTGAAGAAATGAAATAACCTGCAATTCCACCAAGTACCGCAGTCATGGCAACTGCCAGGTTGGAAAAAATAGCTTTTCGCTTTGAGAAACCGGCATGCAACAGAACACCAAAATCTCCAATTTCTTGAGGAATTTCGTGCGCAGCCACGGCTAAAGTGGTGATCACTCCCAATCGAAAATCAGTTACAAATGTGGCGGCAAGTAGTAATCCATCAATGCTGTTATGTACCGCATCACCAAGTAAATTCATGTAACCAAATGTATGTTCATGGCAATGACCATCATGGCAGTGCCGCCAATAAAACAGTTTTTCAATGAAGTAAAAGCCAATAAATGCAGCTAGGGTGACCGCAAGCAAGGTTTGGGTTGACAAATATTCAGCTGCTTCGGGCATGAGGTGCAAAAAAGCCCCACCCATCATGGTGCCAGCAGAAAATGACACCAGGAGCATGATGATTTTTTGTAAGTTTGATTCTTTAATAGCCAGGGTAACTACACCGATTAAAGAGCCTAAACTAACGATTACATTGGCAAGAATAATCCAGAATAACGTCATGGGGATAGTATACCAGGCGATTACTTCAGGTAGGTATCGATGTTTTGATTATGTTCTGCGAGCGTAGCAGCGTAATGCATGACCCCTTTGGTGTCCGAGATGTAGTACCACGCGTCTGAGTTTTCTGGGAAGATGGCTGCTTCGATGCTGGAGAGCGATGGCGCGCAAATGGGTCCAGGGGGTAGACCACTATTTTTGTAGGTGTTGTAGGGAGAGTTGAGCTCCTTGTCCGCAGCAAGCGGTTCTGCCCACCAATCTTGAGAGACTTTGTCATACCCTTTGACATACTGAAGGGTGGCATCCGCTTGAAGCGGCCATCCGTTGGCGAGTCGTTTCCATAAAATGCCGGCGACTTTTTTGCGAGTACTATCAGTGCGAGCTTCCCGCTCAACAATGGAAGCCATGGTGAGAATTTCGTGTAATGAATGGCCCGATTTGGTTATTCCTTGTTTCATATTGTCGGTTAGCTTTTTCTGTAGAGTGGATTCCAAGACAGAAGCAATGGTTTGAGCATCGCTACTAATGGGAAAAAGGTATGTGTCGGGGAAAAGATACCCTTCTTTGCCTTTGGTCGCAGTAAGAAAAGCCGCTTTATCAAAAGAGAGGTTATTATCAGTAAACACTTTTTCGATACTGTCGGCGATTTGTTCCCGCCGCCACCCTTCAAGCAGCGTGACCCAGAGGTCCAATTTGCCGTGAGCGAGGGTATCAAGAATTTTTTCTGGAGACATGGAAGGTGATAATTTAAAGCTCCCCGCTTGGATAGATCCGGCTTTGCCGGACTGATAGGCAGCTATTCGCAAGGCCCAAGGAGTACGAATAATTCCCGCTTCAGTCAACTTATTTGCTACGCCGACAAGCGATTGTCCTTTGGAGACAACGATAAGTTTGGTATCCGTACTTTGAGGATTCAAGGGAGACAGGATATAGTGCATAGCTCCCCAAGCAATTCCTCCCATTGTAACCACAAAAATTACAACGGCTAATCCAATCTTGTTTACCATTTGAATTTATACCTCTTCGATTAATGCTCGGCGGTATTTGTTGGCATCTGGATCGTAAATGAAAATGCGACCACATTTACAGGTGACCGTAATATCACCATTTTTTGATTTTCCTTTGGTGCCACCGGAGAGCGGCATACCGCAACCGACGCACTGACCCCGGGAAAGTAACCACGCTTGTACGGGCGAGATGATGTTTTTAAACATATCTTAAACACTCCTTAGCTTGGGGTGGATTGCCTGCCCACCAAACATTATTATGTTCTCATTGTAGCAGAAGTTGATTAGTCTGAATGTGAATCTAAATAGTCTTGGAGGATGGCGGCGGCGACGTAGTGATCAATCTTGGCTTGACGAATCTTTCGCTTGGCACCCTCTTGGGCCATTTGGCGACGAGTATCTTGGCTGGTCAAGGTTTCATCATGGAAGGTAACGGGAAGATGGAAACGCTCTTCTAGTTTTTTGGCAAAGATTTTGGTCCGGTCGGCCATCAAAGACTCGGATATGCCCAGCAGAATATGGGTGATTTTATGTTGTGTAACTAGTTGCTCAATCCGATTGATTGCCTGAGAAGTAGGAATCACTTCAAGTGGCTCGGCCACAAAAGTGGTAGCTAGAGCTGCTCCCACATGTTTTTCACCATAGTCTAAACAGAGATAGTTCTTCATACGCGCTTATTATACTTTAGATAATTGAAGCGCTAATTTAATTTCGGCGCGGATATTGTCAGAGGTGTTGAGAGTAGCAAGATCATCTAGGTCAAACCAGCCAATATCATCAGATTCGTTGGGGTCGAGCTGAATTGCAATTGGTTCAGTGGCCTCGACCATATACAAATAATTGAAATGTTGTTCGCATCCTTTTGGCCAAATGGCAGTTGTGTGTGGTTGATCAGGCTGATTGCTGGCTACTCGGGCATCGTAATTGTCTTTACATACCCAATGGAGATTGGTGACAAATGGAGCGGGGAAGTAATTGTTGGTGGTGGAGGCAATCACGGGAAGCGGACTAATCGCTTTGACATGAACGCCAGTTTCTTCCCAAACCTCACGTTCGGCGGCTTGGTGGGGTAATTCTCCTGCTTCAAGATGACCTCCTGGGGCGAGCCAGATATTGAGCTTTTTATGTAGCACCAGGAGTACTTTGTGATCTTGGATCAAAAAACCACCGGCAGTTTGACAAATTCGGGCATGAAAAGACAGAAGATCCAGCATAGTCATAGGATACAGGGTTCAGGGTTTAGGGTCTAGTGTGATGGAAGTATTTTACTGGAGGTCAACGAGTTGGGCGACGACGACGCCACGACGGAGATACGTACCTTCAGGAACGCAGGTAATTAATTTTAGTTCGCGATTGGAATACCGTTGTTCAAGGATAAATAAATCCTCAGGTTTGACTTCAACTTTATCTTTGACTTCATAGGTGTACCGGATACCGTCATAGTCAATAAAGATACGATCGCCATTTTTCATGGTCATGATTTTGCTAAAGATGGACATGTAACGCTTGGGATTTTTTTCCAGTGGGTCATAAAACTGCCGCAAGACTGAATGTCCAAAAATGACGGGAGAACCGAGTTGTCCTGGCAATGCGGTACCCGCATAATGAATTAAATGTTCATCAAGTTTTTCCCCACCAATTTCTACATTGGCGTTATGAATATTTAAACTGGGAATGGAGAGTAAATAGGATTCGATTTTTTCTGTTTTTTCCTGTTTTGCCTCTGGGAACCAGTTGGATACTTTAGTGTAATCCAAGTCAGCTCCCTGTACTGGTGGAGCCAAGTTATCTGGAACAGAGGCAACTTCCACTTGATTTACCGAAACGCCAATATTTTCTTTAGGGATGGGAGCGACTAATTCAGTTCGCTGTAGCGAGGGGGCATTGATTAATTGATAGCTCACAATGGGCCAAACAACATTACTGATCATGACTGAACCAATCGTGATAAATACCGGACCCATCAATTTCCGCCAGCGACTGGGAGTCTTTGGGACAGCCACATATTCAACTGGTCCTTTTACATACCGATAGGGGTAGGCTTTTTGGCGAAACATACTTATTCTTTGGCAGCGGGCATTATCCGCAGTTTAATTTGATTAGCCATTATTGGCAATCTGCCAAAAATAAGATATTTTTTGTCGAGCGCGTAGCGGGTATATCCGGGAATTACTTTTAATTTGGCATCAAGTGAGCTGATCGAACTGTTCCTTAATTCATTCACGTACTGATCAGCTTCAATTTTGGGAATATATTGCAGCAATACTTGAGCTGTAATAATAGCTTTTTCATCTTCACTCATGGTGGTGTTTAAGATGTTTACTTGGGTACTATTGGGCTGGACATTCACGTTTGGAGGCAGTGAGGCCGCGGCGGCTTGTTGGGCCATCAATGACACCTCAGCTACGTCATATTGATAGGCTGTCTGGGTCAAACTGAGATCAAGTGAGAGTTCTTTGGCTTCTTCACCTACTTTGGCTGAATATTTTTCCGTACCAATGACTGGTTCACCTATAGTCACTTGCCGTTGATTTTGATTTTCATTTACATCACCTGTTTGACCCATCTGAGTTTGAAGTTCTTGAATAAGCGCTTTTTTCAGATTATCACTATCTTCTTTGGCGACGGCGGCAACTTTTTGAGCTGATCCACCGGAAAACGCATTGGCGGCCACAGCAAATAATGTGTCGCTAGCGATATTACTTACCTGGAATTCGGTATCTTTCCCCACGTTGTATTGTTCACCAATATCAGCTGCGGTAACAAGAACTTCTGTTTTCCCTGGCTCGATTGTCGTCACATAATTGGCATCCACTTTTGATGACGCTGACGCAATAGTGATAGTGGTATCAAGTGTAAATTTGACCGAATTATTTTTTATACTGGTGCCTGCAGTAAGCGTCTTGGCAGCTAATGATCGGTTATAGACCGTGACTTTGCCTTTGGCTTTATCTCCCACCAACCGAGTTCCGGTGGTAGCCACTGTTTTTGAACCCGTTTGATTGAGAACAACTTTTTTCCCTGGCACAACCAAGCTGTTTTGAACCGAATCAACCGTTGCCATTGGATCTACCGTGAAGGTGAGTTGCTGCTGATACGGATTCAGACTGACGTAGGTATTGATAATAGCGCTGGGGAAAGTAATGTATGCGAAACCGAGTCCCGCAATCAGAAGGAGGATGCTCCCGATAATAACCACGGGCAATACGGGGAATTTCCGGGTAGGGCGATGAATTATAGCTTTCATTTTGGAACCAAAACCAAGTAACAGTGTGCGTTTTGGTTTAGCGATTTGTGGAACTGGTGGTGGTGTAAATTCGTGTTGACTCACCTGTTCAACATTGTCAGTACCTGCAGGCATAATGATAGGCTCAACAACGGCTTCCGATTTTGGCGCTGATTCGGGCGCGTATGATACAGCTTTAAAGTCAAAATTGGTCTCCGGTTCATCTTCTACTTCGACGGTAAACATGGGGTGATCTGGTTTTTCTTCTGGCTGTGGCGGTAAAACTCTCTGGCTCGATTCACTCGCCATCTCCCTTGGTAAGGGAGAGTTAATAGGAACGTCATTGATAGGTTTTGGTGCAGGAGGAGGAACAGGATCCTTTTTTACGGGAGGAATTGAAGCAGTTACCGGAACATTGGCAAAGCCAAGTGCTTCAATTACTTCGCCGCCACCAGCGACCGCAACGGCTTTAATACTCCACTCTTTGGGCAATGACTCAATTTTGGGAAAATGGAGAAATTCTAACTTTTTTTGCCAATCATATGAAATGAGTTCTTGTTTGATGGTCTCGATATCATCTAGATTGGTAAAGAGAATCATCCGGGAGGGAAGATGTCCTGTATGAGGGATCCGAGCCAAACCTTCTTCAACGTCGGTAGCAATATTGGTGCTTCGACCCACGACTTGGGTTGATTCTAATTTCCCTAAATACACCAGACTCACGGCAATTTCTGCCGTAGCAACTCTGACGAGAATGGCTGATGGAGGACCGCCTTCAACATCACGTAAGTGGTGGACAATCGCTTCGGTGCTGATGACAAATCCAAGCGGTTTTAAACCAAGTTTGGTAGAAATGGTTTTAAGAATAGGTTTCTTTTCTTCGGCGATGCCGTCTCCGTCCGCCCAGGTTTCGGGTAAACCAAAGATGACTTGGTTTGGTTCGTCACTTTCTGTCCCTTCGGCATCAGCCAAACTAGTATCAACTGCTGTCACTAAATCGTCCAGATTGCCTGGAGTCCATGATTGAACGGAACCTGTTGACACTACTTCTGTATGTGAGCCAGTAGATTGCCAAATAGCAGTCTTTACTGCATCAAAGTCAATTTCAACCGCAATGAATTTTTTGATTTCTTCAGGAGTAGCTTTTAGTTTGTTTAAAAGATTGGGCAAATCCATAGCAACAGTAGAGGCTACGGCTTTTAGTTTTTTAGAGTGATGTACACCCGACGGATTCCCGCGCCAACCGCTTCCTCTTTTTTAATCGTAACAGGACCAATGACGCCTGTCGAGCTGACATGCGGTCCACCGCACAATTCTTTACTAAACCAACCTGATTGAGGATTGTTACCAATAGTGTATACCGATACGGTATCGGGATATTTATCCCGGAAAAATGCCATCGCTCCAGATTTGATTGCCTCATCTTTTGCCTCAATGGTTTTATGAACGGGTAAGTTGGCTTGAATTTTTTCATTGATTAGAGCTTCGACCGAGTCTAACTCGGCTTCGCTTAATTTAGCATCGTGTTTAAAGTCAAAACGAAGCCGATCAGCAGTAATATTTGATCCCATTTGCTGCACATGAAGACCCAGTACTTGGCGAAGGGCTGCATGCAAGAGATGGGTGGTGGTGTGATATTTCACGATGATTTCTGAATGATCAGCTAGACCACCTTTAAACAAACTTTGAGATCCGGCCCGGGAAATATCCTGATGTTTTTTAAATTCAGCTCGGAAGGCCTCACGATCAACTACGACGCCTTTCTCTTTGACTAATTCTTCGGTAACCTCCAAGGGAAAGCCAAAAGTTTGGTAGAGATCAAAGGCAAATTTGCCGGTAATACTTTCAGGATTCGCCTTTTCGATTTCCCGCATCCCCTTATGAAGCGTTTTACCAAAACGAATCTGTTCATCCTCGATAATGCGAGCGATTTCCTCGCGATCAACTGCGGCGAGATATGAATCTTGATAGATTGAAATCACTGCATCGGCAATTTGGCTGAAGGGATGATTGGATGATTGTGTCGATTCCGTATTTTGAAGTTGTTGTAATTTGACCATGGACCGGCGGAGTAACCGACGGAGGAAATATCCCTGCATTTTGTTGGCAGGTAGTACTCCCTGAGCAATGAGGAACGTGGCGGCCCGCATATGATCGGCAATGATACGCATAGGACCTGGATTTTGAGCATAGGTCTTACCAGAAAGATTTTCGATGACCGCAATGATGGGTTGGAACAGGCTGGTGGTGAATACATCTGAATTGTCGATGGCTGCAGCCGCAAGCCGCTCCAAACCACCACCAAAATCTACATTTTGTTTGGGAAGTGGCTCGAAACCAGCTTCAGTTTTGATATATTGCATAAAAACGGAATTACCGATTTCCATAAACCGCCCACAGTCACAATTGACGTGGCAAGGCTTATCTTTGAAGGGTGATTGTTCGTGGAGATGTTTGGTATTGTCCGGGTCGAAATCATAAAACATTTCTGAGTCGGGACCGCCAATTTCGCCGATGGGCATATTGGCGGGGATACCGGCACGCGACCACCAGTTCTTTTTGGCGTCATACTCATAAATTTTGACTGCAGGATCAAATCCGGCTACGCCGGGCTGAGCTGATGTATCTGTTTGAAAAAGTTGTTGCCAAATACGGATAGCCTCATCGTCGCGAGCTACTGAGTCGTTGCCGGCGAATACAGTCACATAGATCCGGCTCGGATCTAGACCAATCTTTTGAGTAAGGAATTCATAGATCCACGGCAATTGTTCGGCTTTAAAATAATCACCCAAGGACCAATTTCCAAGCATTTCAAAAAAAGTAGTGTGTCGGTTGTCACCGACTTCCTCGATATCCTCGGCCCGAAATGATGGTTGGGAATCAACCAGACGGGTACCCATGGAGTGAGCTTCGCCCTTGAGATAAGGAACCAACTGCTGCATACCGGAACTGGTAAACAACGTGGTGGGATCATTTTCGGGAACTAGCCGCGCAGGGGGGATTTGGGCGTGATTCCGGGGTAAACTTTCAAAAAAATCTAAATAAGCCTGACGAATTTGCGTACCTGTCATAAGTTTTGCAAGAATTCTTCAATGGCCCGGAGACGTTTTTCATGATCGAATTCAACGGTCATTTTGAGATCGCCTACGGTTCGGGACAAGGTTTTGAGCATATCGTCAATCTCGGCGCCTGATTTTTGCACTTTAGCCATCTCGATCACTTGCTTTAAGGAAGCTTCGATACGATCAAGATCATTCTTGGTAATAGCATTTACCGTGTCAGGCATACGACCTGCATTATACTGCATGTTTATCCTTCTTTTTTCTTGAAATATTTTTTCTTTTTTGGAGTCGATGCAGTGGCTTTTACATGCGCTTTTACTTCTGGATGGTGAAGGAATTCTTTGATTTGTTTGAGGACATTTTTGAAAAATGGCGTTGCCGGACTATGTTCAAGTATGTCTGCTTCAAATGCCAATAGATTGTGTTCCTCACGATGTTTGGTAAATTCAGCTTCGATTTCCGCCCGCAAGCGCTTTCCCTCTGGAGTAGTCACTAAGTATACCCCAAACCCTGCCAGGACTGCACCACAAAAAAAACCCATACCAAAACCCGTATCGGCAGGCATGCTGGGAAGTTTACGCTTCGGATTTGTGTCCATGATCATCGCGGCTTTTTGATAGCCAGGAAACGAATGATTCAGTAATTTTGAGTCCGGTTTTGACTCCGGCCGCTATGTCGGCAATACCGCTGACGGGTCGAGATAGTGCCGCGACAATGCCATCGGCAGTTTCCAGGGTGTTGTTGACATGGGTAAGGGTACGGTTAACTTCCCGTAGAATCATAATGACTTGCACGCCGACAATAACCAAAAGCACGGTGAGCACTGACGTAACGATGATGAGTAACAGAATGAGAGGGTCCATAGACAATTCCTTTCTTGTTCTTCCAAGATAAGCTACCCACCTTCAGAAGTCAAACGAAATCAATTATTCTACTTGAACCCACTTGTAATCTGAGGGTAATTGCATGTTTTGTATTTGTGTTTGAAGAGTTTCTTCCTGTGATGAAATTGTTGGAATTGAGGGTGGGGTAGAATTTGTTTTTGAAATGCTTTTTGATGATAAATCAAACAAATAGCTTGTTTCACCTGATAACAATAATTTATCTGTGTCTCTAACATAGGTAACCGAAGTAATCCCTGCGGGCATATCTTGTTTTGAGATTATTCCCACCTGTGTACCTGGATTATCTAAAGGGACTGCATACACATATTCATAGGTTGAACCATTATCAGTGTTTGTACCACTTGTTGGCCGATATCCAGCAACCAACATTCTTCTTTTAATGTCAATGTCTACTCGAACTTCCCCTCCAATACATGAACTCTTAATCGTTGTGATAGGAATATATTGCTTATTATCAAGATTTAGTAATGCGTACGTTGAAGATCCCCCACATCCGTCGCTAAATCCATATTCAAACCAGTTTTCACCCCCCCATTTCTCAAACCAACCATCAAAACGTGCCAATATATTTATCTTGTCTATAACAGGTAAGTCAACATAATACGTTACTCCATTGTTGAGGTATGCGCCGATAGAAAAGAATAACGTGTTATCGATAACCACCATATCAATGGAATAGTAGTCATCATGCGTTTTATTCATTGATTCTGGAAAATCTTGTTTTCTTTTACTTTGATCGTAAATAATTTTTTGTTCACCTGTTTTAAGATTGAGGCTTTTTACTTGGATATTTTCGGTATACGCAGGATCGACCCAGAAAATATAATCTCCCCAACTCACAAGTTTGCTGTCTGATTTTGACAAACTAACTATTGTTGTTTGTTTATTTGAAGCAATTTTCTTAAGTGTCCAATTTCCCGTATCACTGTGTGTTTGAGTATCTAACTTTTTATCTGTTGTAGTGTTTATTTTTGTCGTTTTTTCTGTGTTTAATCTCGAGGTTTGATAGGTATGTTTTTGGAATGAAGTTAGTTTTGTATATATAACAGAACCGATAGTAATGATTACAAGAAATACGACTATGAGTCCGATGAGTGGAGCGTTATTTATCTTTGTTAGTGCGGAAAACCACGTTGTTGTAACTAAATTCGGTTTTTGTTTCGGTAACCTGCGATGTTTTGGGGGAGATTTTTTGTTTTTACTTACTCTATCCATCGTTCCATGGTAGCACTTACGTATTATTCCTAACAATAATGGTTAGGGGGCGGTTTGGATATAAATGACTCGCTCAACCGTGGTTTTTTTACCTGATCTCCCTGTGGAAGAGATGACTAAGGTGTGTTGACCTGGATCAAGAACGATGTCCGTGGTGAATTCACCGGTTTGACCCACGTTGACTGAGCGATTATTAATAGTTACCACTGCTTCAGGATCGGTGGTACCCCGAACAACCACCGGTGAAATCAGAATGGCGTTTTCGGTTGGCTCAACAACGGCAAGTGGTGGTGATGATGAAAATAAAATGATCTGGCGAATAAAGAATCCCATGATGAGAATGCCTGCGATGATGGAGAGCCCCACTGTAAGCATGGAGGGAGTAATCCCCGGCATGGCTGGTTTAACCGGATTAATCAGACTCCGCGGAATAATATGTCCTCGTTCATCTTGGTCAAAATCACGGCGAAAAATGGCTAGGACTGTTTGAGCATTCACTCCCACGATTTTGGAATAGGTATTCAAGAATCCTTTGGTAAACGCAGCGGAAGGCAGATTGCCAAAATCGTTGGCTTCAATTGCTTCCAGATATTTTTTTCTGATTTTGGTATAGGTGGCAATTTGGTCGAGAGTGATGTTTTTTTCGAGGCGGGCAGTTTTTAATAATTCACCAACGGTGTTCATAATAGATATAAGACACAAGATACAAGAGACAAGTCACAAGAGTATTCTTGTTTCTTGTTGCTTGTCACTTGTTACTTACCTGTCTAGCTTTCCATTCTTCCATGGATTTGACCAAAATATTACGGGGTTTGGCTCCGTCACCGGGACCAACCACCCCTGCATGTTCCAATTGATCCAAGACCCGGGCAGCTCGGGCATACCCAATTTGAAGATGGCGTTGAAATAACGAGGCTGAGGCCTTTTGGTTAGCAACAACCAGTTCTACTGCTTGATTAAAGAGTGGATCGGCATCTTCCATCTGTCCATCTGAACCCATGACGGCTCCTGGACCCGTTTTTTGAGTGATTTCCTCAGTGTAGTGTACTTCAGGTGTTTGTGATTTGATGAAATCTAAGACTCGTTTTACTTCTTCTTCGGAAACATACGCTCCTTGGATACGGGAGGGTTTGGATTGATCAGGAGGAATGTAGAGCATATCTCCCTTACCAATTAGCTTTTCGGCTCCCGGACTATCAATGATGACGCGGGAATCGATCATGGAAGTGACGTTGAAGGCAATGCGGCAAGGAACGTTGGCTTTAATCAAGCCCGTCAAGACGTCTACCGAAGGACGCTGGGTGGCCAGAACAAGATGAATGCCAACTGCCCGAGCCATTTGAGCTAACCGAGTGATGGCGTCTTCAACTTTTGCGGGAGCAAACAGCATGATATCGGCCAACTCATCGATAATAATGACGATGTACGGAATGGATTGATAAGCGGCCATTTGGTTGAAGCCTTCAATATTGCGAGCTCCGACTTCAGCAAACATCTTGTAGCGGTTATTCATTTCCGTGACGGCCCAGTTGAGCGCATTCAGCACCTTGTCTGGTTCGACAATGACGGGACAAATCAAATGAGGAATTCCATTGTATTGCGTCAACTCTACCCGTTTGGGATCCACCATCATAAACTTTACTTCTTCGGGTGAGGCGCGGAACAAAATTTGCATAATTAAGGCATTAACAGAGACAGATTTACCGGAACCCGTAGCTCCCGCAATCAAGACGTGAGGCATCTTGGTCAGGTCGGTCACCACCACTTCACCGGACACGTTAAGTCCCAATCCAAATGCAGTTTTGCTTGACGTCTTTTTCAGATTCGGAGCGGTAACCATTTTGCGTAAACTGACCATTTCTGGACGACGATTAGGGATTTCAATGCCTACTAAATTACGTCCAGGGATAGGAGCTTCAATCCGGATTTGACCCGTGGGAGCGGCTAAAGCTAAGGCTAGATCATTTTGCAAGGCAGTGATCCGGGAAAGTTTCGTGCCTCGTTTGATATTGAGCGCGTATTGGGTAACCGCGGGACCTTGGTTCGCTTCATCCACATGTGCTTGAATACCGAATGAATCCAACGTTTCCTCAATTATGTGCGCATTGCCTTTGACATCGCCTCGGTCAGCTGGAGCTCCCATCTTGGCATCAAGTAAATCAACTGACGGCGGCTGATAAATATGAGTATTTTCGCCTGGATTATTTACAATCAAGCTGTGAGTAGGTTCGGTACTGGCCGGAGCAGACCCATTGGCAGGCGATTCACTTGCAGGCTTGACTGGCTCGGTAGCTGGTTCAACCTCACTCACTTGTCCACCCTTTATCTTGAGATCAGTCTTTACGGGCATAAGGGGGAAATTTTTCTTATCGTTTTGCAAACCGGCCACCGTAGTGGACCGGCGGCGGAATGAAAGAATGTTGGATATCTTGATGAGCCATTCTGCCAGAGATGATTCTGTCATGATCATGATGCCGGAAAACATGATGGCGATAAGTAAAATGGTGGCTCCGATAGGCATGATGAGGGCGGCGAGGTTGAGAAAAATATCTTGTCCAACCGATCCACCCTTACCTACTCCCAACAATCCGGCAAATACTAATACACTCCCCAAAAAGACGTTGGGCTTGGCAATAAACCACTTCAGTTGTGTCAACATAAGACCAGCAGAAAGGAACATGAAGGGCAAAATGAGTGCGGCAAAGCCAAAATGGGTGGCCAGATAATTTTGAATTGACTCAAGCCAGGCTCCTTGACCTGCAAAGGAGATTATCATCAGGACGCCCGTGACAATAAACCCCAAACTCACGATGGAGAGGAGGGTTTCTTTTTTCAGTTTTAGCTTTAAGGCGCGTCGGCGCCCACGTTTACGACCCATGATGAGATTATCCTAACACAAGATACAGTTTCCCGCACATTTATACCTCAATAATTACGGGTAGAATGAGAGGTTGGCGCTGAGTGGTACTGTACGTGTATTTCTCGAGTGTCTTTTCAATCTTGT
>CAZKMY010000001.1:78616-91540 GCA_964554085.1 uncultured Pseudomonadales bacterium | reverse complement strand
GCACCTATCGTTTCTGGTAACAGCCAAGTCATCGCCGGCAGTAACAACACCAATAGTCAAGTATATGGCGTCACTCCTGCCTACGCTACCGTCAACAACCTAAAAGTGGAGACAGGTAGCTTCATTACCCAAAACCAAATTAACAGCCTAAGCCGGGTCGCTGTCATCGGTCCAGGAGTGGTGGAAGATTTATATGGCAGTACTACGGCCAACGTGGTGGGTAAAACCATCCGTATTGGCGAACAGGTCATGACCATTATTGGTGTCACCGCCAGTAAAGGAAGTAGTGGTATGGGCAGTACCGACGACATCATTTTTGTCCCCATTTCAGTCGCTCAAAAAATCCTGTTTGGTCAATCATATTTATCAAGATTAGGTTTAAGCGTTGTTGACGAAAAAAGCATGACTGAAGCCGAAACGGCAGTGACCGATTTATTGCTCCAACGTCACAAAATCAGTGATTCGACCAAAGCTGATTTCCGGGTCATGAATCAAGAAGAAATCTTGAGTACAGTCAGTTCAGTGACCGGGACGTTTACAGCGCTCCTTTCCGGCATCGCCGCCATTTCACTTGTTGTTGGTGGTATCGGCATTATGAACATTATGTTAGTTACCGTGACAGAACGAACTCGGGAAATTGGCTTAAGAAAAGCCCTGGGTGCTAAAAAGAAGAGTATTATCAGTCAATTCCTTACTGAAGCCATCTTGATTACCGTTATCGGTGGACTTATCGGTATCGTAGTAGGTATTACTGCAGCATTCATTATCGGTAAGTTCATGAGCTACGCCTTTGTGGTTGATCCCACTTCTATCGTGATTGCCTTTGTCGTTTCCACTGCCATAGGCGTTGTCTTTGGGTGGTATCCCGCTCGCAAAGCCGCCAACCTTCAACCCATCGAAGCCCTCCGCTATGAGTAAAAAGTAACCCTGAGCTTGCTGAATGGGTGGTACAATATGTCCGTTCTACCTCTGTTTTTTTGCCTCTGTAGTTCAATGGATAGAACATAAGTTTCCGGAACTTGTAATGGGGGTTCGATTCCCTCCAGGGGCACATATGATCTACATCGCCGGCAGTCGCAAATTTTTACCTCAAATTCGTCAGCTCATTTCCGATCTTCAAAACGCGGGTAAAACCATTGTATCCACACTAACGAAAGATACATTAACAGAAAAAGAGGCCTTAGAACTATCATTTCAAATGATTAAGTCAGCGGACATGGTATATGTTTTTGCCAAAGATGGATATGTGGGCAAAACAGTATCACTTGAAATGGGCTATGCTCATGCGCTCGGCAAACAGATTGTAAGTTCAGAAATCATCCAAAATGAATCTATCCATTCAATCGTAAATGGCGTCAGGAAACCTGAAGATCTTCTTGTATAATCACCATAGAATTTGGAGACGTGGCACAGTGGTCAACTGCGACGGTTCGCTAAACCGTATCCCGTCAAGGGATTCGAGAGTTCAAATCTCTCCGTCTCCGCACATGAATCTGTCTGGATTTATTGCGACTTTCAGCTATACTCCTAGGTAATACTTAAGTTAGTTTTTGGAGAGCTACATATGAATAAACGTTTGGCATTTATTCCTGTGGTTGCCCTGTTGTTGGGGGGGTGTTCGATACCATTTTTAAATAGTGGTAAAGGAGTCGTCGAGCAAGTAGCTCAGAAAACTGAAGAGAAAGCAGCAGAGCAGGCAATTTTGCAGAACTGTAAGTATGAGAAGGACGTCTGCCAATACTATGCGGCGATGATTTCTGCCTACAGTAATCCCATGGTAATGAAGTCAACCACTTCCATGAAGCAGGGTGAGACAACCGTTTCTACAACCAAGATGGATGGAAAAGGCAATATGGAAATGGTAAGCACCACTAACGGAAAAGAAACGAGTGCCATGATTTTCTTGGACAAGGTGACGTATGCGAAAGATTACAAAGATAACACTTGGCTCAAAATGACTTCTGGTGATGTTGAAGAGGATAAACCAGCTTCATTTATTGATCCTCAAGCAGTAGTTGAGGAATTTAAGAATGAAGCAGAAGATGTCAAAGATACCATGGCGATTAAAAAACTGGGTGAAGAAGCCTGTGGCAATTTGACTTGTCTGAAGTATCAAATGGATGAGTCCACTCTTGGTTCATCTACCATTGTTTGGTTTGATACAAAAGAACATAAAACCCGAAAAATGGAGACCAAAGTTCAAGGAGTTACCTCGACAGTGGAATTTAGTTATGAAAACGTTTCAATTCAAGCCCCTTCTCCCGTGAAGGAAATGCCAGATTTTTCAAAAATGATGGAACAAAATGGTACCAAGATGCCATCGGCTGAAGATTTGCAGAAAATGATGAAGGATTTGCCCAACGCTCCTGATATGGAATCAGAGGGAGAATAGTTTTTTCTTAAAAGAAAACATAAATCCCGGGGAAACCCGGGATTTTTTGTGGAGATGCCCGGGTGTGACCCGGGGTCCGCATCAATTATCTAACATCATCTACAAGCGTAGGTTATCGTTTGTGTTCCCTAAAGCCCGGAGATAACCATCCGAAACGAAAGGGTAAGTATCCTGTGATTTGGTCCCACCACGATACAGTTTAGCGAGATTACAACATGACTGGGTTTCCACCTTATCGCGTACATCATGTAATACAACGATAAAATGCCGAACTTAAGCTAAAGCTAAAGCTGGTTGGCCGAAAAGACTGGCAACAAAGTTGTCAACTTTGGCGACCAAGTTCTGTGCAAAAGATTTGACAGATAATTTTTTTGAATCTTTTACGTTTGGTTCAAAACGGCTTGCCGATGTTAAAGAACTGGACGCGTCGAAACAATGCATCCCCAAGGAGTGAATTATAGCATGAAGAGACTATTTTTAGCGGTCTTTGAGGCGAAGTTCTCTGGCAGCATCGCGAGCAATGTCGCGTTCGCGAAGGGCGGCGCGTTTTTCGTGAACTTTTTTGCCGCGGGCTAAACCGATTAATACCTTGAAATGATCGTTTTTTAAATACACCTTGAGCGGAATAATGGTGAGGCCACGTTGATCTGATGAGGTTTGCAGCTCAATGAGTTGTTTTTTATGTAGTAATAACCGACGACTTCTAGTCTCATCAATTTCCTCACTGCGGGTAAATTGATACGGAGTGATGTGCATGTGTACTAAAAATGCTTCATTGCGCATAAATCGAACATGAGCATCTTTCATGGACGCACGACCAAGCCGAAGGCTTTTTACCTCCCAGCCTTTTAGCTCGAGACCTGCCTCTATGGTGTCAAGAACAATATAGTCAAAATGAGCTTTTTTGTTTTCAATGGGTTGAAAACCCACAGCTCTTTCTTTCTTCATGAGGGTATTCTACCAGGGGATAGGTATTAGGGTATAGAGTACAGGGAAAAGAAGTTAGAGGGTGGCGGTGTAGATAGCTCCGTCTTTAAGAATGAATAGACTGTTGCCATCAGAGGAGAAACTCAAGTCTTGAGCACTGACTAAACCTGCCCATTTGATTTGCTTGAGGTAATTCCCCTGTTTGGTACATACAACGATACGTTGATTACCCGCATCAATTAGTGCGACTTTATCTGCTTCTTCCGCCACTGCCAAGGCAGTCACTGATGAACTTAACGATTCATCGAGACCACTCAGATTGAATGAAAGAGGAGCTCCCCGACGATAACGCGATATGATTCCCCCATCCTTTAGAAGCCAGATATCACCATCTATCGCTAGACTTTTGACTGGGCCAGAGAGGGAAACTCCATTACCAAGCCAGTTCTTTTTTTCCGCAACGCCTGATGAGGTGGCGGAATAGCGCCAAATAATACCTGCCCCCTCATCTAATAGATAGACATTCCCATTAAATAATCCTAAAAATGTTGGCTGCTGCCATTCAGTATCCTTTACTATCAGGGTAGCGGTATTTTTGGTCTTGCTTAGTGAACTGCTTATAATCCCATCAGTCGTGAGAGTAAGGGCACGACTGGTATCTGCAGCAAGTGCTGTACTGTTTTGTAATTGAAGATTGGTGACCAATGATTCACCACGTTTAGCGGGAATGTTAATTTTTGCGAGGGTATTGGTGGTTTTATCAAGCACTACGAGGTTGTCACCAGCAACGGTGATTTTATCTCCTTTAAATTCTGACTTAATAACTGATAAGGAAAACCAAACTGGAATGTCGTTTACCGCAGTTTCACCGGCTAGTTGTTGATAGCTTTGAGTTACTTTTTGATCAAGCGCTTGCCATTTTGTTAACCAACTGTTTTTAGCTTCAAACGTGGTTTTGGATTGACTAACAATTGTTTGAAGATCCCGAAGTTGTTGCCGAGCCTGAACTTGGTCAGTGGTAGCAAGTGTGGTGGCTGCGGTAATGGTGTCCGTAACTTGCTGATCAAGCTTGGTGAAATCGCGAGATAATTGTTGTTCAGTACGAGCTTTTGACCCAAACCATACCGATATGACTAGTGCTACAAGTAATAGCCAGCCAATGACCATAACTCGACGTTTTTTTATTAGTTTGGGAGAGGGGGGAATAGGAAGTGGAGTTTGTTCTGTCATTTCTAAAGTGGATTGCGTGTCTGTTTCTGAGATTGGTGATGGAGAGAAAATGATGCTGTTTGCCAAATTACTATCTGGTAGAGATATCAAGTTGGTACGTAAATCAGAAATGGCTTGTTCAATATTCTCTGACTGGAGAATATTAGTAGGAAGTGTGGCTTTGCTATCACCGGCGGTTAACCACCACCGATCAGTTTTATAAAATGATCCTTCAACGACCTGCCAAGTATCGATGTTTGCCCCAGAAAGAATGGTTCCTAAATGGCCATTTCTCCAAAGGAGAATTTGAAAGTTGCCTTTCCCCATAACGGTGCACTGGGAACTAGTAAGACAAATTGCGGCGACTGAGGCATGTAATTCTTGAGCAAGAAGTTGATTTAATGTCTGATAGAGGGCTTCAGGAGTCTTTAGTTCAATTGTTTCAAACGTGTGACTAATTGATTCTAATAACTCTGGTCCCCGTTCGGCTGCAGCAGTGCCGACCAACGAAAGGGTGATGATCCATGCAGGAGTTACCGTAGGATCAACGACATGGGGAGGTGTAGACAACGAGAGCGTCTGTGACCAACCTGAGTCTGCGGTTTGACATATTACTGGTCGAATTTCCAGTCTCGCCATAATCACTTTCCCTGTTGGTTGTATGTATCTAGAGTACCATGAGTGCCCAGATAAAGGCCAGAACGGCGAGTATTACGTGAGCTAACCCGAAAAGGTTTAAGGGTTTTTCAAGCCCTCCTACAAATGTTTTACTCATTTGCGAAATTTGACTTAAGACTACTACCGAAAAACCAACATACACAAGAAAGGCTAGTAGGTAAAATATTTTTACCACGAACCACATGCTTCCCTCATTAAGGTTGCTTAAAAAGGTGATGATGGCGGGAGAATCCATATCAAGACACCCTTCCTTCAATCTGCTCTTGTTCTTCTTCGAGAATGAGTTCATTGATAAGTTTGGAAACCTCTTGAGGACGAGGAACATCTTCAAACTCAAATTCAGTTTTTTCGGCGGCTGTTTGAACTCTGATGGTACCAAAATTAAGAACGTTTCTGAGAGCTCCACCCATTTCGGTGGTGACATCTTCAATATTGTCTATCTTGGCAAAAGAGACATTTTTATAAATCAGGTTAATAAAATCGACGTCAATAATCCGTTCGTCAGTAATGATGTAGGTGTTGTAATACCAACTTAATAATCCATTAAGACCGATGCCAAACGCAAGTAAATACCAAAGAACCCATGTGGCGGCGGAAAACTTGTCTGGAAGGATGGGAATGAGTGGAAAAAAGGAAAGAATCATTGGAGCTAGTACCATGAGAAGAACGAAGATAATCCAACGGGTGTTGGTAATAAAGTGACGCCGAAGGACCATGAGAATTTTTTCATTTTCCTCTTTGAGGCCAAAGTCCACCATAGGGGGCCTGATCATGAAAGCGGTGAAAGGATTTTTGGTTTTGGGAAAATCCCGCATGACCTGGCTGTATTCGGTGGAATGACGCTTGGGAAAAACAACGGAAGTTGGGGTTTTTTCGGCGTTATACAATTCTGGCATCTTGCCAAAATTGTATCATGCACCCTGAAGGGGAGGTAGAAGATTTTTTTTCTTCAATATGTTATGGGATATATTTCAATAAAAAACCCACTTTTTACAGTGGGTTATTTTTGTTGCGGGGCCGGGAGTTGAACCCGGCCTGCGAGATTATGAGCCTCACGTGCAGCCGTACACTACCCCGCATGATGAAGGTACTATACACCCAGACAGTATTTTGAGCAAGCACTTTAAATCTCTCTTGTATTCATTTTTCTAAACCCACATAATGTATATATATTTATATATATTTGTGGGTTCTATGTCGAAATCTAATGAAAGAATTATGGCTCGAAAGATGCGAGCTCAAGGTTATAGTGTAAAAACAATTAGTCGAGAATTGCATGTGTCTCGAAGCAGTGTCAGCATTTGGGTTCGAGATATATCACTAACTCCTACACAACTGAAGCAGTTAAACCGCAATTCTGATGAGGGAAGAGCTAAGGGACGTACGGTCACCTCACTCATGTATGAACAGCGGCGGAAACAAATTCGAGAAACATCATTTCAGAATGCAAATAATTTACTCAAGAAATTGTCATCTAGGGAGTTTTTTATAGCTGGTTTGGCGCTCTATTGGGCTGAGGGAAATAAAAAGACTCATTCTGTACGATTTACTAATAGTGATCCAAACCTTATTCTTTTTGAATTACATTGGTTTATTCATTGTCTTGACGTACCACTCGAACGGATAGGTGCTTTTGTTGGCATTAATCAATCGCATGCTACAAGAGAAAATGAGATTCTTACCTATTGGTCTCACCTAACAGGAATTCCTGTTTCAAATTTTAGAAAGAGTATTGTAAAAAAATCTGAAAGTAAAAAAATATATGAAAATAGTGCGTCATATGTTGGTACTTTAACATTCTTTGTCTGGAAACCTACAGAACTCTATTATAAAATAATGGGGCTTGTTGAGTTTTTAGGTCAAAACAAAAATTTACCTGTATAATAACGACGAACTTGCCAACGTAGCTCAGTGGTAGAGCAATCGTTTCATAAGCGATCGGTCACAGGTCCGAATCCTGTCGTTGGCACTTTCTTATGGGTTGAGGAGATTCCACCATTCAGAAAGCGGAGCAGATTTAACTTCATCTAATGAGGTAAAAGATGAGGATACTGAGGCTGCTGGAGTTCCGGTGATAACAATCAGGGTTTCTCCGGGTTTGGAAAGGTTTAATTTATTACGAATGGTTTGATCAAGCGCGGCAGGGTCGGTTTGATTTGCAAGTTCTTGCTCGATGCTCGTCTTTTTTTCTTCTAGTGAGGCTATCTGCTTTTTTGCGGATTCTAGTCTAAATCGGGATTGATATAGACTTATGGCGTTTTGTACTAGGCCAACAATAACAAATATGCTCGCAATTATTATTGCCGCCGTAATTGGGTTTATGGAAACTTTTTCTCTTGACATTAAACCCTTTCTTTGTTATTATAAGCCATTATTTTCAGTTTCTCCTGCTTTTTTAAGAGACCGAAAAGATAATTCCAACTGCCATATTGATTGTAACAGACCACTTGAGGTGGATAGAGAGGAAAGTGTATGCAGGCAGATCTAACAAAAATTACACTTCGTGAAGCACGCGAACAGTTCGTGGAGTTTTTGCGATCTAAAAAACGCGCGAGTGCAACGGTGCTTGCTTACGGCAAGGATGTTGAACAGTTGGTGACTTTTGTGGCTGAACAACATAAGTTCGAACCAAGTATGGTCAATGAACAAGATATTGAGAATTTTAAAGTTTCCTTAAAGAATGACCGGTATACTTCAAAATCGATTAGTCGAAAAGTGAATTCGATTAAATCGTTTTTCCGTTTCTTAAAAACTCAAAACTATGTAACAGACAGTCCGGCTGCCCATGTATCTCATCCTAAATATGAAGTGGCTCCTCCCCGAGTATTATCCAAATTGGAATATCGGGCATTGCGCGATGCTAGTCGAGATGATGTGCGCTTATCTTCTATTATCGAATTGTTACTTCAAACAGGTGTACGAATTGGAGAATTGGCTAATTTGCAAATTGATGACGTGGACTTGAAGAAAAAACAGGTGTTGATTCGCCCCTATGAATCCCGTGAAGAGCGGATGGTTCCCCTGTCTGATGCAGCCACTAAGGCAATTGAAGCATATTTGGCTGTCCGGCCCAAATCTGATGACAAAACACTGTTTTTGACCAAAACCGGTAATCCTTTTTTGGTTCGAAACATCCGCACGGCGGTGGACCGCTATTTTAAGATTGCTGGGATTGAGAATGCGAAGGTGAATGATTTGCGTCACACTTTTATCATTCATCAATTACGAGCTGGAACGCCGATCACCTACGTGTCCAAACTTGTCGGTCATAAACGATTATCCACCACCGAAAAGTACCTCAAATTGATTGAGGGAACTGTAGAAAAAGATAACGTTAAACTCGAAGAATTGTAAGACTCACATCTACAATTTCGCGCGGCGGGAAATTTCTTCTTCCAAGATATCTTTATCGATACCGTATTTGAGGCGAGACAATTCTTTGACCAATTCGGCAATTCGAGGATTCTTGGCTTTTGCTTCTGCGCCCATGTCTTTGGTTAAGTCCATGGAAAAGGGCACTACTGGCTCATTATTGACGATGGTTTTCATAAACGCGTGGAAGCGTTCAACATTGGTGAGATCCGTTTCACTAAAGGTGGGAGTAAATTCATGTTGGAGGAAATTGGCATCAGAAACGCCAACGCGGAAGGAAACGAGCGTGCCGACATTACCAAAGACAGCCTGTTTCACATCTTCTTCCATCTGGCCTACAAACTGATTGGCCACGGTTAAATTTAAGTGATATTTACGAGCTTCGGACAAAATAACGGCGAAGTCAGGAGTGGCAAAGTTTTGGAATTCATCCACGTAGAGATAAAAATCAGACCGTTGCGATTCCGGTACATCTTGGCGACTCATAGCGGCCATGAGAATTTTGGGGACGATAAGTAGACCTAAGAATTGAGAGTTTTCTTCGCCCAAGCGACCTTTGGCAAGATTAATAAGTAAGATTTTCTTTTCATCCATGACTTTTCTAAAGTCAAAAGCGCTTTTGCTTTGACCAATAATGTTACGCATCATTTTATCCGTCACGAAGCGGCCGAATTTGGAAACGATGTAATCAAGGACTTCTGACTTGTGAAAATCGGAGGTCTGGGCAATCTGGTCGGTCCAGTAGCGGCGAACCATTGGGTCTTTGACTTTGGGCAATAGTTCCTGAACGAATTTAGGGTCTGATAAAACCCGGACCACTTCAATAAAGGTGGAGCCCGGCTCACTCATAACCGTTAACATGGCGTTGCGGATCGCGTGTTCAAAGCGGGGCCCAATAATACCGGTTTTATGAGGATCATAGAGCTTGTACATGAGTCCGATGATGGATGACACCACAAAGTGTTGTTGTTCTTCTGTGTCTGCTTCCATAATGTTCATGCCTAGTGGGCGCTCGGTGTCGGAGGGATTGAAATAGATAACGTCTTCTGCGCGCTCGGGAGGAATCATTTCCAAAATTTGCTCGACTGTATCATGTGGATCGATAAAACAAACACCTTTGCCATCACGAATGTCCTGCAAAATCATTTCTTTTAAGAATTCGGATTTGCCCGTACCGGTTTTACCGATGATATACATATGCCGTTGGCGATCGGCTGGAGAAATGAAGATATCCCGGGTTAAGCCACGATAGCGGGATTTGCCCAAAAAGAGACCAGAGCTGGGGATTTCAGCAGGTGCTGGAGCCCGTTTGGCGTTGAGCCAATGAATATGGGGTGTTTCTACCATTTTGTTGGGGAGGTGGAAAATAGTGGCGAGTTCTTCAGCATTTAAAACGGATGTGTTCCAATTAAATAGCGGCATATAGCGATAAATAAAATCGATCATAAATACTTGTTTTAACCAAATTCGCTTAGGTCGGGAGAGCTTGTTTAAATTGGAAGCATATTGAGCAAAGGTGCCAGAAATGTTTTTAAGATGCATATCGGCTGCATTTTTGGTGGCTGCTGATACGACAATTCGAATAGATGTGGTAAACCCAGGCTTGCTGATTTTGTTATCGATTAATTCGTAGGTTTTTTGATCGGTGTGATATTTGGCAGTTTCGGGATTAGCTTCTTTCTTTTTGGTTTCGGCGATATAGCTTGCGCCCGCATGTTGCCAGTTATTGCTAGCGGGAGCAAACAAGAATTGAATGGTTGCCCCTTCACCGTCTGACATTTTGGCCAGCGCTGAAGTGAGAGAACTGAGTGGGTCTGTCGCTAATTCCTTGTAGGTTTTGATGGGACAATAGGCGGCTTTACTTAAAGCGAGGCTCGAAAAGGCTACCTTACCTGATTCAGAAAAAATGTTGTATTCATCAACTTGATAAATTTCAGCGCCAGGATATGCTCCATGGATTTGCTTTTCAATTAAGTCTTGAAGCTTGCCCGGACAGGCAACGTAAAAACGAATATCTTCTTTGAGGGCAACTATTTCGAAGCTGAAATAATCTTGAGTCGAGGCAAATTGTTTAAACCAATCGCCATTGTATAGCGTGTGGAGCGAAGCAAACATCTGTTCCGCAGCGTCAATTTTAATTTCATTATCGCGGGGGAGCCTAATTTCCATCAAAACAAAACCAAGACTATATTTTTCCCGGTCGCGATAGCGGAACCATTGCAGACCAAGGTAACCAAGAATCGCCAGCACGGCGAGTCCAATAATGATAAAGAAGGCAATGATTGACCACGTTGTTAAAACTGATATGAATTCATCGAGTTGATTCATGTATGTTGATTTTCTTGAGGGGCATACTTAACCTCACCCCGCATGACTTTGATAAGACGGACGCACCATTCTGCTAACCATCGGGCTGACGTAGTGACTGTACTTTTTAAACCTTGTTGTAGACCAGTTTGAGTGACGGGTAGCACGAGTTTTTCTTTAACTACTTGGGCCTCTGTAGAGGCTAATAACACATCGCCATCGTGAGTAATAGGTTCGGGTAGGGTTATCTCACCCGCCTGATCAAGCTTTTGAAGCCACCCCTCAACCTCTTCTGGTAATTTTTCAGTTTCTTTGAGCTCAATAAGAGGGGTTGCTTCTGTCGGTTGGGGAATAGGAGCGCCTTCTTTGTTGGGTGCACTTATGGGGGCGGTGGGCGTTTGAATTGGTTGAGGCGTAGCACTGGCAACTACAGACTGAACCAGCAATCCTTCTGAGGGAGTTGGGTCTGTGGAAGTAGTGGTAGAAAATGGGGCAGTATCAGACATAACAAATTAAACCAAAATAGTTGCTTGGTATGAATTCATCATAGCACAAAACCAGAGGTACATAGGGTTAAAAATCAAGTCCTTTGACGGCAAGCTTGCCTTGGTCGTAGGGGTGCTTGATTTTCTTCATTTCAGTAACTAAGTCAGCCATAGCAACAATATCTGGATGTGCATTCCGTCCGGTTAACACCAGATGGGTTTTCCCTCGCTTGATAATAAACTGCTTAACTTGATCTACGGAAAGTAACTCATCGGAAACGGCGTTGTTAATTTCATCCAATATAAGCACATCAACTTGAGGACAAAGTGTGACGGCTTGCTTGAGTGCAGCTTCGGCGGCTTGCTGGTGGGGGACAGGATTATCTCCCTTGTCTTTATAATAGAAACCTTCACCCATGGGATAGATGATAAAGTGTGGAAGTTTAAGTTGATGTTCACTAATCCCCCATGCTTCACTTTTATACCACTGGACCATGGCAACCTTTTTCCCTGAAGCGACTACCCGCACAGCAGTGCCGAGCGCGGCGGAGGTTTTCCCTTTACCATCACCCGTAAATATATACACTAACCCTGATTGAACTGATGTCATAAACGTGCTTACAATGGAATGTTTGCTACTTTCTGATGCATTGTAGCACTAATTTACTTGACTCTAGATATGGTCAGGTATATAGTTGCTATTTGTGTGTAATTTATACGCAAGGAAATTATGCCGAATTCTGAAGTGAGATCTGTAGACGTTAGTTCAATCGGTGAAATTAAGCCTAACACTGTTCTTTCAAGCCGACCCATCACTGTTGATGCCCCTCATGGTGAGGGAGATTGTATTGATGTTAATTTTGTCAAACAACCGACTGGATTGACATATGACACGATGGAAAACGGTGAATGGGTGAAAAAACAAGCAACTAGGGTCGTTGCCATTCCTTGCAAATCTGCTTCTCAAAAATAGGTTTATAGTAATTGCGTTGTTTTTTTGGGTAAACCAATAATATTGGCTTCGTCACCATCGATATGATCGATGTGCGTGTGAATATTCCGTCGGTATTGATATGCACCGGCTTTGCCGACCCAATCATTGGTGTCTAGATACACCTCGATTTCTGACTCACTCATGGGTTTGAAAGTAACCCCTGTTTTTTCTGCAAATGTTGTCTTTGTTTCATTTTTAATGATACAAACACCGGTCCAAACTTCGTGCGTGGTGCCCGCAAGTAATGTGATTATTCGCTTAGCATCTTGTCTATCGATTGGTTTGCCAATAATTTGTTGGTTTGCCCAGACGATGGTATCGGCAGCGAGGATAATCTTATCTGTATTGGTCCCGGTGTTTACCGGGATGTCGGTTTGTTTGTTTAATAGTTGGAAACAAACCTCCACTTTCTTTTCGGCGAGCGTTTTCACCAGCAATTCTGGATCATGGATGGATTGCATGTAGGGAGATTCATCGAGATCAGTAGAGATGATGTCAAAATCGACAATCCCCGCTTCTTTGAGTAGTCGCGCCCTCCATTCGGATGCTGAAGCTAAGAT
>CAZKMY010000001.1:52548-78516 GCA_964554085.1 uncultured Pseudomonadales bacterium | reverse complement strand
AGAACACACCCTTCTTGAAGCGTGGCTTCGCTGCCGCATTCAGGACATATGGTAGTTTTATGATCGTGAGCTGATTCTTTTATCCGCTCTTTAAGGGTTTTTTGTTTAATTAAACTTTGCATGACGGGCTTATTCTCTTTGGGTGAGGATACCTCGCCCCTACTCGCGGCTGTCTGTAACACCTGAAAATCCTTGGAGCCATCACGGTAGACAGTAACCCCCTTACATCCGAGTTCCCAAGACATAAGGTAGGCGGCCTTAATATCTTCGATTGAAGCTGTGTGAGGAAGATTGACTGTTTTGGAAACAGCATTGTCACAACATTCTTGAAAGGCTGCCTGCATTTTGACATGCCACTTCCAATCAATATCGTGAGCAGTGACAAATACATCTTTGATAGACTGAGGAACTCCTGCTACATACTGACAGCTACCAGTTTGAGAAATCTCACTGATGGCCGCATTGTATTCACCATTGGTACCCAGAACTTGATGGAGCTGCTGACTAAAAATTTCATTGACATACGAAAGACCTGCATCATCAACGACATTCTTAACATAGGCGAGGGCAAAGACGGGCTCAATACCGGAAGAACAATCGGCCACCATACTGATGGTTCCCGTGGGAGCAATGGTGGTGATAGCTACGTTTCTTACTTTATCTTTCGCTTTCTTAAAAGATGATTCCATCCAACGGGGAAAAACACCTTTTTCCTTGGCGAGATCTCTGGATGCTTGCCAACTTTCAGCTTGGACAAAACCCATGACTTTTCGGGCAAGTGTAACGGCTTTGTCAGAGTTGTAGGGGATATCTAGGAGCAATAACATGTCGGCCCATCCCATGACACCTAAGCCAATCCTGCGGTTTGCTCTAACTGTGTCAGCAATCTGGGGCAGAGGATACGTCCCTGCATCGATGACGTTGTCCAGCATACGAACAGCAATGTGGGTCACTTCACGAAGACGAGACCAATCGATACTAGGGTATAGGGTAGAGGGTTTAGGGTTTAGGTTATTATTGACGAATTTGGCGAGGTTGATAGAACCAAGGTTACATGCATCAAAGGGATGAAGGGGTTGTTCACCGCAAGGGTTGGTAGCTTCGATACGACCATAGGACTTAAGCAGGGGATTATTGCGGTTGATGGCATCAAGATAAATCATGCCAGGATCGCCAGTGCGCCACGCCAGCGTTGCAATTTGATCCATAAGGGTGCTGGCGTTTAAGGTTTGAATCGCTCCGCCAGTGCGGCGATTTTTAAGCGTGAAAGTCTTGTTGTGTTTGACAGCAGTCATGAATTCATCAGTAATGCCAATGGAGATATTAAAATTAGCAATTTCCCCTTCTTCAGTCTTACAGGTGATGAATTCCATGATGTCGGGGTGATCAATATTAAGGATGCCCATGTTAGCTCCCCGCTTTTTACCACCCGACATGACTTGACGAGTAGCCACATCAAATACTTTCATAAAGCTGACAGGTCCTGTAGCAAATCCTCCTGAAGATTTACTCACTACATCGCCATTGGGACGCAAGTTACTAAAATTGAAGCCCGTGCCTCCACCAGTTTGATGGATAAGTGCAGTCCACTTCACGGCATCAAAAATGCCTTCCATACTGTCTTCAACAGGAAGAACAAAGCAGTTGGCAAGCTGATTTTGTTTGGTGCCCGCATTATTCAGAGTTCGTCCCGCGGGTAAAAATTCTAAACGACTCATGACTTGATAAAACTGTTCTTCCCAATGAGATTGTTGTTTGGTTTCCACCGCAGCAAGGGTTTTGGCAACTCGAGTAAATAGCCCTTTAGGAGTTTCAATGACCTTACCGTCTTCATCATGTAGAAGATAACGCCGCTCCATAACTTTGAGTTGATTAATGGATAGTCCCAAGTCATCGGTAACCCCAATAACAGCGCGAGCAGCTCGTTCTTTGCGATGTTGTTCTCGATAGAGAATGTAGGCTTTGGCTGTTTTGTAATGACCAGCAGCCATGAGAACTTGCTCGACTATATCTTGGATTTGTTCAACCGAAGGAATTGAGCCCGAATTGACAAGAGATTTGTTGGCTAAGTTCACCACAATATCGGTTAACCGACTGGTTTCGGCAGCAGTAAATTCATTTGTTTCAGCTACGGCTTTGGTAATAGCGCGGTTAATTTTGGTGGGATCAAATTCCGCAGTACGACCATCACGTTTTTTGACTTGAAATGATTTGTTCGTTTTTGGATTCATATCGGGTTAATCATTTTCTGCTAATGGATGGCCGCCACGAGTACGGGCTTTAATTTTGTAATACTCTCGATTACGAATTTCTTCCGGCATGGAAGGATTAAAGATAGATGAAGGATACTTTTCACCATTTTTGATCATTTTACGAACAAAAGCTTGAGATACATCAATATTTAATCGCTCGGCTATAGCCATTACCCACCAGAAAATATCAGCCAATTCATCACAGATAGCACCTTTTAGACGGGCTTCTTCTTCAACCTCTTTGCCCGTTTTCCACTGAAAGTATTCGAGTAGTTCAGCCGCTTCTAATACCAGGCTAAGTGCCATATCTTTGGGGTCTTCACTGGTCCAACCACGTTCTTCGCGAAAAGCCCGCAATTTATCACGTAATTCTTGAATGCGAGTATTTTGATCGTTAACTTGATTGTCGTCCATGATAATCCTCCACCATCTGCCGATGATCAAAGGCAAGATAATTTGGTAATGCATCTAACGAAAACCATTGCATATCACTCACTTCATCGGGGTTGAATTGAGGGGATTGGTCGGCAGTAATGAAGCCACTATAGCAATGGTCAACATTCTGGCGGCCGTCTTTATCTCGATGGATATCGTCATAGATTCCCAAAAATTTAAGATTGGTGATATCCATTCCGGTTTCTTCTTTAAATTCTCTTGTCCCGGTAGCGACAAGGGTTTCATTCCAATCTACGTAACCGCCAGGTAAGGCCCAAGCTCCCGCTTCGGGATCTCGTTTACGTTTGATTAAGAGCACTTCTTGGTTCTTATTTATACCAATAATACTTACTGTCATATAACGGGCGTTGTATCTACCACAATGTGGACAAGACGTCCCGGTAGGGATCTTTCCGGTGGGGTAGTTAAAGAAATCTGTGGCTGGTGGGTTTAGTTCTTGATCTGACATAGTTTTGTTACATGGTGCATTTTGACCAACCACATTGAGGACAGGAAACACAGCCGTCAGCCATGTGGGCAGCGGCACCACATTCCGGACACACTGTTTTTTCTGTCACTCCCGGTTTGTTGGTCGCGATTATGTGTTGGTGGGTTGATGATGAGCGCTTGCTTTCTTTGCCAGCAATATTTAATACCTGATCCATTTTGGAACCATCGCGATAGATGGTGATCCCCTTTAGCCCCATCTGCCAGCCTGAAAGATAGGCTTTCTTGACATCATCAACTGTGGCGGTATGGGGGAAGTTAATGGTTTTGGATACCGAATTATCAATCCATTTTTGCCAAGCTGCTTGAATTTTAATATGCCATTCAGGTTTGATTTTGTGAGTGGTAACAAATATTCGTTTGTCGTCGTTCGTTAGATCGTCTATCGTTTCGAAATCAGTCCCGGTGGCAAGTTGCGAAATGATTTGATCGGCTTTCTTTTTTCCCACTCTAGCAATTAACTGTTGTTCAAATTCTGGATCAGCAATAATAAATTCCCGGGTGGGAGCATTGTTTTTACTATCTTCGTTGAAAGAACGGCGGACGGTAACAAGAGAGAAAATGGGTTCAATCCCTGATGAAGAATCGGCAATGAGTGAAGTGGTGCCGGTGGGAGCAATCATAAGTAGGGCGCCGTTTCGGTATATTTCTGACGTACCACTGTAGACTGAGACATCAAAATTGCCAAATGGTCCCCGCTCTGAAGCAAGTTCTTTACTGGCAGCTTCGGCTTCTTGGCGCATGAACTTGGCAATTCGTTCGGCGACTCGCACTGCTTCGGCTGAATTGTAGGGAATTCGCAATCGATATAAGAGGTGAGCAAAGCCCATGACGCCTAAACCAATGCGACGATTACCTTCTTTCACCCTTTCGCGAATCGCATCAAGGGCATACGTATTCACTTCAATCATGTCGTCTAAGAAGCGAACCCCAAGATGAATGGATTTTTTTAAATCGTCCCAATCAATTTCCCATTCGCCTTTGGTGGTTTGTTTAAGATGGTTGGTCAGTACAATGGAAGTCAAATTACAGCTTTCGTAAGGGAGAAGTGGAATTTCACCGCAAGGGTTGGTGGCGTCAATCCGACCAATAGAAGGAGTGGGGTTATCTTCTTCTAACCGATCTAAGAAGGCCAATCCTGGGTCACCGGTGGCCCAGGCCGTTTCTGCGATAAGATCAAATAAATCGCGTGCTTTGAGGGTCTTCCAAATTTGACCATTGCGAGGATTGATTAAATTCCAATCTTTGTTTTGCTGTACCGCAGTCATGAATTCGTTGGTGACACCAACGGAGATATTAAAGTTTTTGATGGTACCATCTTCAACTTTGAGACGAATGAATTCTTCAATATCCGGATGGTCACAGTTTAAGACAGCAATGTTAGCACCTTGCCGTTTAGCGCCTTGAAGAATTTGAGAGAGAGCGGCTGAAAAAGCGCGGATAAAGTCAACTGGTCCTGAAGCAGCATTGGGAACGTTTTTTACTTTGTCACCATGGGGACGGATTTTGCTAAAGTTAAAGCCGGTTCCACCATTATTTTTATGGACAACCGCAGCGTCTCCCAGTGTCTTGAAAATCGAGTGAATAGAATCTTCGATGGGAAGTACGAAACATGATGATAGTTGGCCTGTTCCACCCGGATTGCCAGCTTCAAACATGGCTTTGCCGGCACACACAAACTTCCAATTTACCATCCGTTCATAGAAAGCTCGAGCAGTTTCATCCACAATGCCATTTCCAGACCAATTAACTTCAGCTTTAGCGATATGCCGGGCGACTCGCCACAACATTTCTCCAGGAGTTTCTACGACTTTTCCATCTAAGTCGGTGCGAAGATAGCGTTTAGCCATGACAACTTTGCCAACGTCGGTTAATTTTGGTTCTTTTATAGAAACTTTGCCTTTGGAATGAGCTTTGCGTTCGGCAAAAAGAATGTAGTATTTGGCAGTGTCAAAATAGCCAGCTTTGGCAATGGTGGGTTCGACAATGGTTCGAATGTTGTCGACGGAAATACTGGTTTCTTGTTGATATTGAGCTTCAAGCGCAGTGATGACTTGTTGAAAAATTTGTTTGGCAATTTTGGGGCCAAATTCCTTGGTATCCCGACCTGCCGACTCAATACTGCTGGCAATTTTTTGAGGATCAAATGATTCTTGAAGACCGTTTTTCTTTGTAACTACGAGTTTCATTTTGGTCATGTTGATTTATACACTAAATGCTACATCGGGAATAACCACAGGAGGTGCAACTGGCACAACCCTCTGATAGTACCATGGAAGATCCGCATTCAGGACAAATAAATTCGTCTGGGTGATATTTCTGGAGTGTTTTACCTACAATTCCTGCTTCAGAGGCGAAAGGTTCGGTGGCTTGATCCTTGGAAGATGAGGTACGAGAATCCTGAGTCTCGAGCACTACTGTTTCCCGAGAACCGGTAACGTACACCGTCATGCCTTTTAAGCCCATCTTCCAACCAGAAATGTAAGCTTTTTTTACCTCTTCGACGGTAGCGCCTTTGGAGAAGTTTATGGTTTTACTGATAGCATTGTCCGTGCTGGCTTGCAAAGCGGCCTGCATTTTGACGTGTTCGTCGACAGAGACGTCCGAGGAAACGACGAAGACTTTTTTAATAGCTTCAGGAACGTCAGAGTTTTGTTGACAGCTGCCATTGGCACGAACGGAAGCAAAGATTTTTTCTCTTGTCTTGGAAGGGACTCCGGCTGCTTTTAGAGCATTACTAAAGGCTTGGCTCTCGTAAAAAAGTTTTGCCCATTCACCTTTGCTGGATTCGGCACCTTCGTGAGTCTTCATGACATAGGAAAGGGCGAAGACGGGCTCGCAACCATAGCCTTCTAATCCGGTAATGGTGGCGATGGCTCCGGTAGGTTGAATGGTGGTTTGACAACTGTTGCGGATGCCGAAGTCTTGTAAGTCTTTTTGGAGGTCTTTCCAATTTAGTTCGGGACGATGAAAGTTGTATTTGCTAATTTTGAGGGGTTTTGGCGGAGCCCAAGTCCGGCGGGGAGGAATGGCTTTGCCCCAAAAATCGGTGGAGTCTTTGGAATAATCGTAGATAGACCCCACAATTCCGGGGAAAGGTCCTCGCTCTCGAGCTAGCTGAATGGAGGCACGCATGGATTCAAAGCGAATAAATTCCATAATTTGACCCGCGAGTGCCACACCTTCGTCAGAACCATATCGGATGCCGAGCTTGTACATGAGATCGGCAAGACCCATGATGGATATACCGATGCGACGATTTTTGATGGCGGCTTCTTTTAATTCGGGAACAGCCGGGACATACGCATTGGCTTCAACCACATCATCCAGCCAACGGACTGACCAAACCACCGTTTCTTTTAACTTTTCCCAATCAATGCCTGCAGAGAAAAGTTGCCCTTTGGCAGTATCCTGCGCATGTTCAGTGAGATTGATAGAAGCCATACAACAGTTTTCATAGGGTCCTAACCATTGTTCACCGCAGGGGTTAGTGGCTTCAAGATAGTATTGGTTGGGAACAGGATTATCCCGATTGGCAGCGTCGATAAACAAAACTCCGGGCTCACCATTATGATGTGCATGTTCAACGATTTTGTTGAATAAGTCGCGAGCCCGTACCGTTTTCCACACCTCTTTGTTACGGGGATTAATTAAATCAAAGGGTTTATCTTTTTCGACAGCTTCCATGAACGCGTCGGTGATTCCGACGGAAATGTTGAAATGCTCAATTACCCCTTCTTGTTCTTTGCAGGAAATGAAATCTTCAATGTCGGGGTGCCAGACTGGTAAAACAGCCATACAAGCACTGCGACGGCCACCACCTTGGCCAATAATCCAAAACGCAGTATCGAAGACTTTGATAAAACTGACAGCTCCGGTAGCTTTACCCCGACCGGCTGAGTCACCTTTGGGACGAATTCGACCAAAGGAAAAGCCAACTCCACCGCCAGACTGCAGGACCAACACAGCTTTACGCAAAATGGAGAAAATACCATCTTCAGTCTTGCCCAGGTCATCTTCGAGGGGGAGGACAAAACAGTTGGCGAGCTGACCGTTGCCTGTGCCCGCATTAGCTAGGGTGCGACCGTTGGGCATAAAGCGAAAATCTTCTAAAAGAGCAGAAAACTTGGCCTCCACTTGTTGAGGAGTAATGCCATCACGGAAATTGTTTTCGGCTTGAGACACGATTCGGGCGGCACGATTGAGGATATCTTTGGGAGTTTCGACCGGTTCATTTTTTTCATTACGCAGAGCGTAGCGTTTGACCATGATGTCTTGGGCATTGGGAGGAAGTGTTTTCATAATCCTTTCTTTCCGGCTGGCTTCTGTCCCGCTTTTTGCCGATCTGCTAATAATTGGTCGATTTCTTGCTTGAATTCTTCAAGCCCCTCGAAATCTCTGTAGACGCTGGCGAACAAGAGATAACCTAATGGATCAAGTTTTCTCAGGCGACGAATGACAAGACTGCCAATTTCCCAACTACGAACCATAGGACTGTTTCGAAGTCGTAGTTTTGATTCAACTTCATCAATGATGGAATCAATATCCTCAACTTTGATGGGCCGCTTCCAGGTGGCCTTGATAAGGCCGCGGCGAATCTTTTCCCGATCAAACTCTTCGGTGTGCCCATCTTTTTTTAATACCTTTAGATCCAAGCCTTCAGGACGTTCATAGGTGGTGAAACGTTGATGACATTTATCACATTCACGACGACGGCGAATGGACCTGCTATCTTCGGCAACCCGAGATTCAAGAACCCGATGTTCGAGTGATTGACAAAATGGACATTGCATAATGGGTACGGAGTACGAGTACGAAGTACGGGGTACAAAATATTTTATAATTGTTAATTTTGTTAATAGACGCTAGCTATAGTGTCTACACTTAGACTACCCCCCTATAGCTAGTGTAGTCAACGGTTTCTGACTATATCAAAGTGCATCTATTTGACCATTTCCAGAGGTGACTACCGATTGTCGCAGTTTTTGAAGAGATGGAGTGTGATCAATATGTGTATATAAATTGATATATCATTTATTTTTATCTATTCTTTTACATTTTGGGCAGCTATGTCCTTCATAATTGCCGTGATACTTGCAGTATCCGGAAACACCAGCCTCCTCCGTTTTGTCCCACGAATTCGATGAAAACGGATCACTGTCAGAACTACTTGGATGGAAACTCGCAATTTGAATGAGTCCAAATTCAAGTTGGTTCCAGTACCAGTCAAAATCGATTTCGTTATGCTCGGCCCATGATTTTTGCCCTTCCTTAATCCATTGCCAGAGGGTTTTATAGAAAGACATTTCTTTAAAGTTTATTACTTGGTCATATAATTTGTGAATGTGGTGCTGAACTTTTTGGCGAAGACCCATTTTTACTTCATCTTCTTGATTCACATCTTTTGTAAATAATGGTTCGCCTGTCTGGTCAATAAAATTTCTATTAATCCAAGATATATATTCTTTTATTGCTAAATTAGAGTCTAAAGCTTCTTTTGATGTGGGTAACACATGTGGGTTCATAACTAAATTTTTAGGATCTATATCTTCTCTATTTACTTCTTCAAGTTGGTGACATTTAAGCCAGAGCTCGCGTTCTTGTTGTGATAGCTTTTTATTTGGAAATAGAAACCAACCTCTCACTCCCATTTCAACAACTTTATCCTGTTCGTCTTTGATCATATGAGTAACGATCAATGGATTTATTACGTCGCTGCTGGAATCATACTGTTGATAAAATTCTGTGGGACTAAAAATTACCATTCCTTGTCCTGGATCAAGTGTGGCCAGTCTCATAAAGGCTTTCTGTAGTCCTTGACTGATTGTTTGGGGCATTTCACTAAAATCTAAATATCCCTGTAGCTGTTCGCCATATTCTGTGAAAGAGGAAGCAAATACTTCCATTTCACCCATCTGGTTAATTCTCAAGGTGTAATCGGTGGGGGGTTGAATGGTCAATGCCTCTTTTCCAACTGCAAACTCTGTAAGAAAAGTGGTCACTTGTTCTTCAATATTTTTCAGAATTGGAAGAACCCCACATCCTTGGCTTAAAACTTTCATTGCCTGTTGTTAGTCGTGTTTTTGATTAAACACTGATTCAAACCATCTGCGGCTACCAAATCCTTGTTGTGGTAATGCTTCTTGATAAATCATGTTATTTTTGCCACTAAAAAACCCGCATGGAGCGGGGATAAGACCAAAACGAATATCGTGGTTTTGGAAATTTTCCTGCTCGGGATAGTTCTTTTGAAGCGTGTCGGACTTAAAAAAGATAAGGATCCTAAGTGTTAAGTCCTAAGTCTTAAGTCACATAGGGTTACTTATCAAATTCTTACCGTTGCGGCACAGTGGAGGATTTACACCTCCCTTCCACATTCAAAAGAATTGATTTGTTAACTGGTTTTAAATTAATGCATTATGTTCATCAGAACAAGTAGGAAATGGATTATTTTATAGATCCCGGGTCAAGCCCGGGATGACGAAACTACAACATGGGTTCGGGTACTTTGGCCGGTTTTATTGTTGGTTTGGCTGAAGGGGAAGCATTTTGTAGTTCACTGTCGTTTTCCATGTCTTCTGGACGAGGATATCCAAAGGGGGCGTGAGTAAATGCTACGACTTGCTCCCTCATTGCATCTACCTTTTGATGAAGTCTATCAGCTTGATTGTTACCAAACCCAGGAGAAAGTCTGTCGATTTTTTCAATAATTTCTTCGTGTTTTAAAAGTGCCTGTTTGAGTCTGTCAAATTGCAGTGATTGTTCGTCGGCATTTAGTTTTGAGGTTCCTATGATTGCTTGAAATAAATAGTCTTCTGCCTTTGTGGCAACTGTTAGTGATTCATCTAAATCTCCCCTCATCGCGAGCGCTTCGGCTGCAGCGATACGCTTATCTGCATATGAAAGTAATAATTGTGCTCGAGCGGTTGAATTAAAAGTAACAATGAGATGGATTCGGTCGCGAACCATTTTTAATGAGTACAACGGATGCGTAGGAAGTATGCCAGGATGAGGCAAAACATAATCGCTGTGCTTGGGGACAAGAATGGGAGGGAGTTGGTTTTGATTTATGGGTGGGGGAGCAGCGAGTCCTAGGCGTGTTTCTGCCTGATGACGTGATTCACGAACAACAGACAGAGCAAGAAACATTGCTGCCAATGCAGCAAGTGCAAGAAACATCCCTATTGGTTGATACCTTTTTTGAGTATTCATGATTTAACGAAAAAGAAATACCGTTACGCCCCAAAGAGCGTGGGTCATGAGTGGGGCAATTAGATTTTTCTGACGGAACTTGATAATGGAACAACCAATTCCCAAGGTAAATAGTAAACAGAGTGATAGAAGTGTTTGAGGAAGATTCATTCGTTGGACAAATAGATACGCTGGTAGGTGAATTACGCTAAAAAGAAGGCTTGTAATAACGGCAGCGTTTGCTTCATCTTTGACAATCAGTTGGATTTGTTCGAGGAAATATCCTGAAAATAATAATTGTTCCCAAAAGCCGGTAATGAGGGAAAGAATGAGGAATGCTCCGAGCTTACCTGATGTATCTAAGCCGAAGGCAGAAAAGAGCAATGTGTTGTGGCGAAGGAAGTTGCCGATTTCGCCCGCAAAGCCAAGAAGGAGACCAATAAGAATTCCCATGTAGACACTGGAAAAAAAGTTTTTTCGGGAAATGCCGATTGTCTCTAGTTTATTCTTGCCTGGTAGGGGAAAAAGAAACAGGGGAAGGGAAAAGATGATCCCTTTGATGATAATTTCTTCGATCCAGATGGAGGTGTGAACGAAGTATCGATAAGCCGCCCATACTGCAAGCAAGCCACTATATATTAATAATAGTTTTGTTAGCGTTATTGTTGGTGGTTTGAGTTTATTTGTTGAGGGCATTAATGACTAAATCCAGCGTTTCTTCTCGCGACGTACTAAATGTATCAATAACTAGATCATAGAGATTAGGATGCCAGAAATCAATTTCTGCTGATTCAGATAAGGTCCCTGGATTCACTACCCATTGTTGCCATTCTTGGGCATACATTTCTTGCCATTTTTTTCGATTTTTTGCTTCTCGTTGCATGACATGAACTTTTGCTTCATCAACTGAAATGCTATCCCTGTTTACAATTCTGTCGATACGAACCGCATCATCGGAACAGAAGACGAGAACTTTTAATACCCCAGGAACTTTCTGGGCTAAAAATCCCGATAGCCAGGCTTCAAATATATTATTATCTTGATTTGTTAATTTTTCCCGTACTGCATAGTCTACCTGACGATCAAAATCATCAGGATAAACTGTGGCATCATGGTGCACATTACTATCTGCGGTAAAATATCCTTTTTCTATGGCATATGCCCGCATGAATTCTCCGCCAGAATAACATTGCCAATCAAGTTTTTCTTTTAATAGTTTCATAAGTGTGGTGGAGCCACAGCCGGGTAAACCTGAAATAGTAATGTTGCGGTATGCCATGATTTTCTCCCAATTTATATAAACGTGATTATGAGTGCTTATTGTAACCCATTTTGTTGTTCCCGGTTAATGGCGAGAGCGATGGTAGAAAAGATGAGCTCCACTTTGATTTGGGCTTCTACGAGCGTGTAAAGTCGAAGCTTGTCGGGACGGAAATGAAAGACATGATTGCGACACTTTCTCCAGGTAGACCAGAAGCGCTGAGGCACGTCATCACCATACAGCCGGCTTAAATCATCCCATACCCAGCCATCTTCCCGATACCGAACTGGCAAATCTGGATTTAAGGCTTTGCCGATTCTAAATTGTTCACTTTGGTACATTTCACTGGTAATGAGTCTGTTTCGGTACAAAAACGTTTTAAGGAACCCTTCATAGGCTTTGGCGGCCGGATACACAAGGAAGCCATAATCAACCATGTCGCTGTGTGGGCGTTCACGTTTTTCGCGTTCAAGTAAATAATCTGCTTGGATCAGTAATTGACGTTCCACATCAGCCAGAAAACTTAACCATGGAGTGTCATTATTTGTCATAGTGTTAGCGTACGTCAAAGCCGCCATCTTTAGCAACACTTCTCTACGTCGCACAATATACAGAAATTATTACAGGAATTCCAACTCTTTATTATTTATTTTTATTTTGTTGCTGCAGATCAACTAATTGATGTTATAGTGTTATCCTTGGAATCCCCTCTTTTGTAGTTGGTGGTCACAAAATGAAAGTACAAGCATCTCAAGTCGTATACAAACCAATAACCGTAAAGCAATTGTTGGTTACCCACCCTCATGTTGATGGCGGGTGGTTTTGGTCTAAGTATTCAGCCCAGCCATACGTTGGATGTCAATATGGTTGCACGTATTGTTTTGTCCGCGGGACTCACTATGGAGCTTCTCGACCCCGTCTCATCACTTCAAATATCGATACATATAGACAAGAAATATATTACAAAACAAATGCTGCGTCCATACTATCGAATGAGCTTTTAGGTGTGGAAAAAGAAGTTATTGTTGTGGGAGATTATCAACCAATTGAGGCCCAATATAAACTTTCACGGCAGCTGTTAGAAATATGTGCTCAGCGCCATTTTCCCGTCGTGGTGATTGTAAAATCTCCGATTATAGTTCGGGATATTGATGTTTTGCAGGAAATACAACGAAATGCAGCTGTTCGAGTGGTGTTCAGTATTGCATTCACTGAATCCCGTCGGTTTCAAAATAGTTTCGAACCATATGCAAGTTCTCCATTAGGACGCTTTTTTGCAATGAAAAAAATATGCGAAGCCGGTATTCCTGTAGGAGCTTCGTTGATGCCAATTATTCCTTTTGTTAATGATGACCCAAGGGTATTTGAAGATATCATTTCAAGAACTGTGGATCATGGAGGAACGTTTGTTATGGGAGGAGGACTTACACTACTTGAAGGCCAAAAACAATTTTTTTATCGAAGTGTAAAAAAATATAATCCAGAAATGTGCACACCATTGCGGAAACTTTATGTTGGAAAACGAGATCCGCAAGATAATTCTTGGGCTCATCTTGGTCGAACAATCAAAGATTTATGCGTCAAGTATTCTCTTGCCTATCGGATGCCACGACCAATTCCTTCCGGGCCCATGGCAACACAGAAGTCTATTGCTGAAAAGTTATTTTTACATGTATATGAAATGGAGCTCACAGAGCAACCTCTTGAAAAAATTCAGTCATGGAGACAATTTGCGTGGATGGTGGATGAGTTTCCGGGTCAAATGGATAGTACTGCAATTTCGACCATAGCACTACATATTGATATCGAAAAACGCACCCTTCTTCAACAACTTTGGCAGGATTACAGCAAATTAGATTTCTGAAGCGCTAATTGAACATAAACCGCTTCACCTTTGTTGTATAGCTCTCCCATATACATAACTGCGTGTTTGAGTTGGCTGGCAGCTAATTCTGCATGATCTGGTTTGTATTCTGGATATTGATATATTTTGGAGAAATTCTGAAGGATTTTTGGTCTAACTTGATTGTCAAATGTTTTTCCAAAATATTCTTCATTGAGAAATCTTTTTCCTGACTCTGTTAAATCAAGATTTTTGACAACATTAACGTGATGTTTTTCAAACTCATGTAGCGTATCGCTTAACTTATGAAAACCACCTGGAGAATTCCATTCTTGTCGTAGTGAGTTACGAGTGTTTTCAGTGCATGAATCAGTAAGAAACCAGTCATCTATGAGTATGAGTCCTCCCGTTTTTACAACTCGGTGAAGTTCACTGGTGATTTGTTCTAAATTTGAAAAATGATAAAACATATTAACTGAAAATACTCGGTCGATTGATGCTGATGGGAGGGGAATAAAATTCCCATCAGCTTGGAGGTACTCAATATTGTTGTTTTCCGGCACCGTTTGGTTGGTGGTAATTTTTTTAGCTGTTCTTAATTGGGTTCCACTTATATTTAATTCAAATACTTTTGCTTGTGTTGCTCTGGCAATCTGCCTTCCAGGTCCTCCAATTCCGCAGCCAATGTCTAGAATTAGATGATCTTTATCAACTTTCCCTAGTTCAATCAGCGATCTCACTGTTTCCTTGGCTCCTTCTTTCCAACCGAAGGTACTTGTCCAGAATTGTTCATCATTTATCATTGGAGGATGAAGCTGATCTTCGCTCATAAACCATACCAGTCCTGCTCCTGATGGAATCAAGTCGGTTTTTTGATCGTAGTAGGATTTTATTTGCTGGATGGGTCTTTCATTTGTCATATAGATAATTATAACGTAAATCCTCTACTCTCGGCAGATATGACAGGGTAGAATAGCTGGTATGAAGTTGTTTGGTGCCCTACTCCATAAACGTGCACGACATTGGTGGAATATTCGAGAACCGCGGAAGTATCAATGGTTTTTTGATGCAAAAAGGAACGTATCTCGGTGGTGGATGTCGTTACGCTTATGGCAGAGGATTACTATTGCTGGCGTGTTTGTCTTTTTTGTAGGAAGTTTGATTTGGTTTTTTCACGACCTTCCCTCTCCCACCAAACTCTCTCAGGGTGAATACCCCGTTTCAACACAGATTTTTGATCGGAACGGCAATCTTCTTTATGAAGTGTATGCAGATGAACACCGTACTCCGGTAACATTGTCGTCACTTCCAAAATATGTGTCTCAGGCGACGATTGCTATTGAAGATAAGGAATTTTATAAACATTTTGGGTTTTCTGCTCAAGGCATGATCCGGGCGCTAAAAAATACTGTGTTTTCAAATAAACTCCAAGGTGGCTCAACCATAACCCAACAGTTGGTAAAAACAGCTCTGCTTACTCCGGAACGAACGATTATTCGAAAATTGCGGGAGGCATTTTTAACTATTGGAACGGAAGTACTTTATTCGAAGGATCAAATTCTTGAGATGTATCTAAATCACATCCCTTATGGAGGGACTGCGTATGGAATTGAGGCGGCAGCGCAACGATATTTTGGGAAATCATCCACCCAGTTAACATTGTCTGAAGCTGCCTTGCTGGCCGGATTACCTCAGGCTCCCAGCCGATATTCACCTTTTGTAAATCCAGAGCAGGCCCGAAATCGCCAAGCAGATGTTTTGAAACGAATGTATGAAGAAAAATTTATTTCTAAAGAACAATGGGATGAGGCTTTGCGGACACCGCTTAATTATATAAAACCGGCCACTGATATTCGGGCTCCTCATTTTGTGTTTTATATCAAGAGTCTGTTGGAGGAAAAATATGGAATTACTACGGTAGAGCGGGGCGGATTGCGGGTGACTACGACATTGGATTTGGATTTACAAAATTATGCGCAAGCGAGTTTGTCGGCAGAAATTAACTCTTTGGAGAAGTATAAAATTACCAACGCAGCGGCATTAGTTACCCGGCCGTCTACTGGTGAGGTGCTGGCGATGATTGGGTCAAAAGACTATTTTGACAGCGAACATGATGGACAGGTGAATTTGACGATGCGTTTACGTCAACCCGGATCATCGATTAAACCAATTAACTACGTGACAGCTCTTCAATTGAAAAAGCTAACGGCATCCTCACTTTTGTTGGATATTCCTACCTGTTTCTTAGTCGGTGGACAACGGTCGTATTGTCCTAAAAATTATGATGGCTCATTTCATGGCCCCGTGTCTTTTCGAAATGCGTTAGCAAATTCATACAACATTCCTGCGGTGAAGGTGTTGGCTTTGAATGGCCTCGAATCGATGATGGCAACAGCTTCAGCGATGGGGATTACCAGTTTTAAAGATCCGACTCAATATGGATTATCACTCACGTTGGGCGGCGGTGAGGTGACTATGGCGGATATGGTGACGGCTTTTTCAACACTGGCGAATCAGGGCGTGCGAGTTCCCCTTAACCCCATTTTAGAAGTTAAAGATTACACCGGAAAAGTGCTTGAATCTTTTAATCCAGCAGTTGTAAGTGCTGAACTAAATGGATTTTTTAACGAGAATGATCCAAAGGCAAACATTGTTGGAGAACAGCGGGTAAGTCTCTATCGAGCGCTAAACCGTGAGCCTGCGTTTATTATGGCAGATATCATGGCAGATAATACGGCCCGATCGGCAGCATTTGGAAGTAATTCAAAATTAAAGATTAAGGGAAAAACCGTCTCGGTGAAGACCGGCACCACCAATGATATTCGGGATAACTGGACCATTGGATTTACTCCTGATGTGACAGTGGCCACGTGGGTAGGAAATAATGATGGGTCAGCGATGAATCCGTATTTAGTGTCCGGGGTTACGGGAGCTGCACCAATTTGGAACGATATTATGACGTATGCATTAAAGGATTTTCCTGATCATCCACAGCCAAAGCCTGCCGGAATTGAAACAATATCTATTTGTAACCAAACAGGATCTGCTCCGGCGGCAGGAGTGGAATGTAGTAGCCGTCAAGAATATTTCTGGAATGAACGTCTGACTGATGCTCCTCAGGTGGAACGGAAGAATATTTGGGTAAATAGAGATACGGACCAACCCGCTTTCTTTGGTTCGACGACTCAAAAAATTGACGATCAGCCGACCAATACTGATGGCTTAGAACTACGGGAACATACGGTGGCTCAAGATCCTTTTACCCGGGATTTTTGTCTGGATTGCACTCCCCTCCCTCCAGGGCCAGATGGTAAGGTGCCACAAACTCAAGTTGATGTAGATATGAATATGTTTTATTGGGACGGAGGTATTGGCATGCAAACGGGAGATGAGATTTTGGATACCCCGATCAATCGCGGAGGCGATAATTAACTTCTTTTTTTAAGACTGGTGGTTGTAGTTGAGCTCTCTAGCTATAGAATGAAAACATGCGATCGGACAGGCGAAATCGTTATTTTTCTTGGTTGTCGTGGCTGAAATGGATAGGCTTGCCGCTCTTTTGGCTTTGTTATGGTGTTGTCGCAATTATTGTGTGGATTAATCACCGATTTGGGTTGATGTGGAAACGGTGGCTCATCTTTTGGATTGTCGCGGGGAAAATAATTGAGCGCATAGCTCAACCACAACCTGCGATTTCATCACATCGAAGAGTCATCCACTCAGTAGTGCCCCGGTTATCATGGCGGGCATTTTCGTTTGTTATTGTGGTGGGAATTGGAATGCTTGGTTTTTGGTTTTGGGTATTAAAAGATTTACCTTCTCCCCAGCAATTGATAAGTCGAGATCAACGAGTGACTACTAAAATTTATGATCGGAATGGTGTTTTGTTGTATCGAATATATAAAGATGAGAATCGTACCATTATCAGTTTAAAAGATATGCCCTCACATATGGTTCAGGCAACTTTAGCAATTGAAGATTCTCAGTTTTATCAACACCCTGGATTTTCAATAAAGGGAATCGTCCGAGCGCTCACCAAGAATGCGTCACGCGATACTATACAGGGCGGTTCAACAATCACACAACAGTTGGTAAAAAACACCCTCCTTACCCGAGAAAAAACATTAACCCGGAAAATAAAGGAGTTTTTATTATCACTTGAGGTTGAATATTTTTTTACAAAAGATGAAATTTTGACCATGTATTTCAATGAAGTTCCGTATGGTGGTACGGCTTATGGTATTGAAGCGGCAGCGCAACAATATTTTGGAAAGTCAGTTCGGGAAGTTAATTTGGCTGAGGCGGCATTGTTGGCCGGATTACCTCAGTCACCAACTGTCTATTCTCCTTTTGGAAGTCAACCAGAATTGGCAATAGCCCGCCAACACGCGGTATTAAAACGAATGGTGGAAGAAAAAATGCTTACCATGGAAGAAGCAGAAACAGCAAAAGCATATCAGCTGACGTTTTCGACGCCGAAAACAGATATTTCTGCACCTCATTTCGTCATGTACGTAAAAGAATTGTTGGCGAATCGGTATGGGGAAGAGGTTGTACAAAGTGGAGGTTTGGATGTTGTGACAACGTTGGACAGCAACGTTCAGCAGTTGGCTGAGTCAGCGGTCAGACAAGAATTGGGTCGATTAAAAAACATGCATGTAACTAATGCTGCCGTGTTGGTTATCCGGCCTTTAACCGGAGAAATTTTGGCCATGGTAGGATCACAAGATTATTTTGACACTATTCATGATGGACAAGTGAATGTGGTCTTGCGGCCACGTCAACCAGGATCGTCTATTAAAGCCCTCACCTACGCTTATGCGTTGCAACAACGCATGATTACCCCATCAACGATTATTGACGACTCCCCCATCGTGTATCGAAGTCCCGGTAGTCCGGCATATGCACCGCAAAATTATGATGGCCGTTTTCATGGTAGAGTAACTGTCCGTCAAGCTTTGGCCAATTCATATAATGTCCCCGCAGTAAAAACACTCTCACAAATTGGGGTGAATAATTTGGTACAGTTTGCACAGAAGATGGGAATTACGACATGGAATGATCCTAGTCGATTTGGCTTATCACTCACACTCGGAGGTGGTGAAGTACGGATGATTGATTTAGCGGAAGCCTATGGGGTATTTGCTACCAATGGATATCGAGTAACTCCACAACCATTAATAAAAGTGACTGATTTCACGGGAAAATTAAATGATACTTATGCTTGCACATCAACGAACGCCACCAACCCTTGTGGGAGCGAGCAAGTGATTGACGCGACCACGGCTTATTCGATTTCAGATATTTTGTCGGACAATCAGGCAAGGTCAGCGGCATTTGGAGCGCATTCGGTCCTAGTGATTCCAAAGCAGCAGGTGGCGGTGAAAACTGGAACCACAAATGATTTGCGGGATAACTGGACGTTTGGCTACACTTCGGATTATTTGGTGGCAACTTGGGTGGGTAATAATGATAATTCACCTATGAGTCGGGTAGCGTCGGGAATTACGGGAGCTTCTCCCATTTGGCAAACTGTCATGAACGGATTGCTTGCTGATCAACCCACCCATGTATTCATGCCCCCTTCTGGCATGATAAAGGTCACTATTTGTCCCCTAACGCAGACGCTGACATGTGCGGAATGTCCTTCACCCAAGACCGAATACTTTGTGGAAGGGACACAGCCAAAACGGGCTTGTAATGCAGAGCAAATCCAACAGGCGCTCTCCCCCTCTCCTGTTCCCACTGGTCCGCGAGATCAACTTTTACAAGGGGCTCAAACGGAGCACTAATGATTTCGGGTGAGAGATAAAACCGCACAAATTCCAATCGTAAGCAGCAGTAAGATTAGTGAATTCCAACGATTACCTTCGTAACGGAGGGGTTCGCGGGTTTTTTTTGGTTTATCACTAACCGATTTATCTTTCTTTTCCAAATCAGTGGATGGTGTTTCAGTAAGAGCTTTTTTAGGCATACGATTAATGAAGTGTTTTAACACGAGATTCAATTTGATCAACAACTGCTTCGATGGATAGATTGGAGGTGTCCAAAACCCAGGCTTCGGGCACGATTTGCAACGGATCAACTGCCCGTTCTTGGTCTTGTTTGTCACGTTCAATTAAATCATGAAGAACTGCGTCAAATGAAATATCCTCACCACGAGTAAGTAATTCTTGATGACGCCGCTTGACCCGAGATGTTTCATCGGCGGTAAGGAAGATTTTTAATTGGGCATTAGGCAGAACCCTGAAGGTAATGTCGCGACCTTCCATGACTACATTACGGGCAGCAGCGATTTGTTGCTGCTTGGCGACCAAAACTTTACGAACTTCCGCTAGTTTGGCAACAGCAGAAGCTCCTAGACTCATCTCCTCGGTACGGATAGCCCAAGAAACATCAATTCCATCAACAATGACTGTGGTTTGACGGCCATCAACTTCATCACCTTCGGGATTACGCATATCGATATGGGCAGCTTCTACCAGGTTAGCTACTTCAGCTTCGTTGTTCCAAGGAACATTTTTTTGCTTGGAGATAAGGGCAGCAACCCGATACATGGCGCCTGTATCAACATACAAAAAACCCAGGCGTTTGGCCACTAATTTGGCAACAGTACCTTTGCCAGCAGCAACAGGTCCATCAATGGCGATTTGAAATGACATACAAGGAATAGTTTATAGGGTATAGGGTTTAGGGTAAAGTCAGAAAATTATAACAACTGATCAAGAGTAAGCAAACCATGCTTGGCGCCCATGTAGGAAACAACGGAAGCGGCCTGTTTTTTAGCCCAGGAAAGAGCAGTGGGAATATCGTGTCCTAATATGAGGGCGGCAGTAAAACCTGATCCAAACGAATCACCTGCGCCAGTTTCTTCGATGGTTTTGACAACTTCGGCGGTATAAAAACTAACTTTCCCTTCAACAGATACTTTACCGCCCGCTTTACCGTCGGTGATAAGAACGATGCGTGGTCCATTAATGGTAGCGTTGCTTTTCCAATATGTATCATCCTCAAAAGGTGCTTTGGTGAGTATGGCGGCTTCTTCACGATTTAAAATCAGAATATCAATGTCTTTGTAAAAGGCGGCTCCTCCCCACTTGTCAGCTTGCTCTAATTCTTTTTTACCCGGATTTACCACAACATGGATGTCATTTAATTTGGCGTAATGAATCAGTTCTGATAATAAATTCATTTCACCACCAAGACTACTCATACAAAGCCATTCTGTGTCGAGCCGGTTCCAGGAAATGTCATCTTCAGTCAACATTCCTGAGGCACCACGAAACACTGCAACGGATCGACCACCATCGGGAGCTACTAAGATGGATGAAATACCGGTAGTTTCATCTTGTTCTTCTACGAGCATACCAATATCAACATTTTCCCGTCTTAATTCTTCTTTGATCGTGGAAGCAACGAGATCTGTTCCCATCTCGGCAATGATGGCAGTCCGTAGGCCTTTACGGGCAAAGGAAACTGCATTGTTGGTGCCGGCACCGCCGGAGCATACCTCAACTTCCCCCACTTCCGTTTTTCCACCTTTTTCCAGGCATAAACCCATACCATCAGGGTAGTTGGAAACAGGAACCGTGCTGAACTGACTTGACTTCATGAATACGTCAAGTAAGGCAGAGCCTATGGTGATCACGTCGAAGATGGGCATTATGGATAGTATACAGAGTGAAGTATGGAGGTAATAGAGGTATGGAAAGTATGGGAGGTTAGAAAGATTTAGCGGAGGCGATGATGTGTTCCCAGGTGAGGCCGTAGGCTTTGAGCAACTCATCGGCAGTACCTGATTGACCAAATTTATCTTTCACCCCCACAAAACGCATGGGGACAGGATAGTGCTCGGCCAAGACTTGAGCAACGGTGGTGCCTAATCCCCCAATTTGCTGATGTTCCTCGGCAATGATAACTTTTTTAGTTTTTTTAACACTTTGAAGAATGGTGTTGGTATCAAGCGGTTTAATGGTATGAATATTGATAACTTCAGCATTAATTTCTTCAGCTGCCTTGAGGCTTTCGGCAACCAAAGTCCCCGTGGTAATAATGGTGCATGATTCACCGAATTTGAGTATTTGAGCTTTTCCCAGCTCAAATGGGGTTTTTGAAGTAGTTATTTGATGACTACTTGCTCGAGAAAGGCGAAGATACACTGGCCCCCACGATTCGGCTATCGCGAATGTGGCAAGCTTGGCTTGTTCATAATCACAAGGGCATACAATTGTTAGATTGGGAATGCTTTGGGTGAGTGCAAGGTCTTCGAGTGCTTGGTGAGTGGCTCCATCCGGCCCCACGGTGAGTCCTGCATGCGATGAAACAAACTTGACGTTTAGGTGACTATAGCAAATGGTGTTGCGAATTTGATCCCAACTACGACCAGGTTGAAACATCGCATATGAGCTACAAAAAGGAATGAGTCCTGTGCTGGCCATGCCCGCACTGATCCCAGCTAGATTTTGTTCTGCGACTCCCACATCATAAAAGCGATCAGGATATTTGGTAGCAAATGCCTCAACCTTGGTGCTTTCTTTTAGATCTGCGGTGAGAACAACTACTTGTTTGTTCGTTTCACCCAACTCAACCAGTGCCTCACCAAATCCATCTCGGGTAGATTTTTTGGCAGAGTTAAACCAGGAGGTATTTAGGTGGAGATTGGGATTTAGCATGCATTAATCTCCTCAAGAGCTTGTGTTGCTTCTTGTTGATTGGGAGCTTTGCCATGCCAGAGATATTGATTTTCCATAAAGGATACGTCTTTGCCGGGAATAGTGTGGGCAAGAATACAGGAAGGTATAGGTTTCAGGGTATAGGCAGTAGGGGTTAGGGCTTTTGATATTTGTTGGTGATTATGCCCGTCGATTTCTATGGTGCGGAGGCCAAAACTGTTTAGTTTGTCTTTGAGTGGCTCAAGCGGCATCACTGTCTCTGTCGTACCATCAATTTGAATGTGATTACGATCGATGATGAAGGTAAGATTCCCTAGTTTGTATTTGCTGGCGGCCATGAAGGCTTCCCAACATTGACCTTCTTCAAGTTCGCCATCACCACATAAACAATACACGTGAGGTAAGTGAGTTAGGTTTTTTTGGTCATAATGCTGCTTGAGACCAAGCGCAATACCAACGGCAAAGCTGGTGCCTTGGCCAAGGGGCCCAGCAGTGTTTTCAATACCGGGGAGATTGCTGGAAGAGTCTTGAGTCTTGAGTCTTGAGTCCTGAGTCAAAGAGAAGTTTTTATGGGGGTGGCCTTGAAGACGAGAACCGAATTGGCGGAGCGTTTGCATTTCTTCAATGGGGAAAAAACCACGAACTGCTAGGGTCGCATATAGTGCAGGACAGAGATGACCAGCGGAGAGAATGAAACGATCACGTAATGGATCGTCTGGTTTGTGAGGGTTAATTTGCAGAATATTGCCGAAATACATCACGCTTAACACGTCGGTAATCCCCAGTGATCCCCCCGGATGACCACTCCCAGCAGTGGTGATTGAAGTAATAATTTGTTGGCGAATTTTTTTGGCAGCTTCCTGAGTGGACATAGTTTGATCACAATCCTTCGATCCTTCGATCCTTCGACAAGCTCAGGACTCAGGACTCAGGACTTCCGTCTTTCGACAAGCTCAAGACTACAGCATTACAGCGTTTTCGGCGCAGAGTTTGCAGTGAGAATGATCTATCTGAGAAAATTCCCACTCAAAATGTTCGATTGCAGCTAATGCCTCTTCTTTGGTTTCAACGATCTTGAAACAGTTCATTTCCTGTTCATCAATATTCATGTTGCGGTGAATGACATCAATAATTTCCCACCATTGGTTGCCGAATAGCAAGAATGGTTTGTGATGACCATGGTAAATGTTGGCCAGCACCCAAACTGTGCCAAATTCAGAGATAGTGCCCGATCCACCTCGAAAAACTACGAATGCATCAGATTCTTCGATAAGTCCAAACATGCGACTGATGTAGTCATCGGCAATAATCTCTTTGTTCACGCGACCTAAATTTTTTAAGTATCTTCCCTCAAAACTTCCGGCATATTTGGGCGCAAAGGTGACTGCAGTCACATTCCCCTGGGCTGCGTTGGCTCCTTGGGTGGACGCATCCATAATGCCGGGACCTCCACCATTGACGATGGTATACCCTTCTTCTGCCAAGGTTTTGGCCGCATCAAATGCGTCTTGATAATCTAGGTGGTTTTTGGGGGTTTGAGCATCTCCGAAAAAGGCAATCCGTTTGATCAGTCGTTTTTCATCAAGTGTTTTGGGCATATTCTTAGAAACAAGACACAAGTAACAAGTTACAAGTGGCAGGCATTCAATAATTTTTGTAAATTTTCTGCAACAGTACCATTGTGCCAGAGGGATGAGTTGACTGCAAGCGAAGTGGCTCCGGCTTGGATTAAGGAGGCCGCATTATCTGAATTTACTCCCCCATCAATTTCAATGGGTTTATCAAAACCGCTCTGGCGAAGCTCTTTAATTTTTTCAAGAACAAGTGGATTAAAGGCTGGACCGGAATGGCCCGCTTTGTAACTCATGAGAAGGATTACATCAACAGCTTGCAACTCGCTCTTGGTGAGCTCGGAGATGGGAGTGTAGAGATCCAGCGCGAGCCCAACTTTGAGTCTGAGTTGATGAGCGGTGTCGACGAAGTTTTGACGATCAGGCAGGTGTTCTATTTGAGCAATAACCGTGGTAGCTCCAGATTCAACTACGTCACCCAAATATTCGTCAGGGTGATCGACTAATAAATGATATTCATGGGTGTAGCCATGCCAATCGATGCGGTTTAAATCAAAGGGTTGGACGGAAGAATGATCTGTAAAAAAACCATCATTGATGTCAATTTGAAAATGAGTGGGTTTCCCCGGAAGCGTAATTTTTTGATATTCGTTTAGCTTTTGTTGAACTTCTTTAATGGATTCTGTTTGAATAGTGGGAATGAGCATAGTATTGTTTAGTCTTAAGTCTTAAGTCTTGAGTCATGAGTGTTAAGTCAGTATAGAACTGAGTTTTTGGCGCCGCTGTATATGACGCACATCATCACTGGCGGGAGTATTCAAAAATATGTGAATACGCTCAATAGCTTCTGTCACGCTGGTCCAATCGGCTGCAAGCACAAGTACGTTTGCATCTTCATGTTCCCTTCCTTGTGCGACAACTTTGCTATTGAAGCCAAGAATTGCGCGAATGTATGGGAAGCGGTTGGCAGCAATGTCCATCCCATGACCGGAACCACAAAATAGTATTGCCTTATTGTCATTTCCACTGAGCTGATTAGCAACTTTTTGGGCAATATCCGGATAATTGTCTTCTTCATCATATTGAGGGGAACTGCAATCGACGATTGATTGCTCTAGAGAAGGTTTTACTTCTTCTTTTAATGTATAGCCCCGGTGATCGGCACCAAGTATGAGTGTCATAGTAGATACAAGATACAAGAAACAAGTAACAAGCACAATATTAAACTACAAGCCAAGATTTAATTTCATTTCTTCAGATAAAACTTCTTGGGACCAGGGAGGATCGAACGTAATCTCCACCATGATTTGATCTGGAGAGCAGGAAGCTGCCTGAGATACTGTTTGTTTTACTTGATCGATAAAAAATGGGGCAAGTGGACATCCGGGGGAGGTAAGGGTCATGGTGATCGTAATACGTGATAAGTCTTGAGTCTTAAGTGTTGAGTCAGGAGAAGAAATTTCTATGTCGTAGATTAGACCGAGTTCAACAATGTTGTACCCCAGTTCAGGGTCAATAATTGTTTTTAAAGCTGATTTAATGTCTGATGAAGAAATCATGAATATCTTTGTGAAGCAAGCCCAACTTCGCCAAAGGCTTCGTTGGGGACCCAAAAGAACCGGCCATAAACTGACTGGTTCTTTTAGCATTGTTTTTACGTTAAAGAAATCAATTAAGCTTTCTTTAAAACTGGCATACCAGTGCGTTCGGTTTCGACGACTTTGTATCCAGCAGGAACAGCATCGAGTGAGCCATCGCGGACATCACGAGCGAAGAAGAAAATGGTTTGAGCGCGACCGTTTTTAAGGGTAACGTCTTTACGATGTAGGAAATATTGTTGTCCCTTCGAGTTGGTGTATGAAAATGCCATGGGTGATTCACCTCCTTTGCAATGTTTATATGTTGCTTGTCGTTAGACAGCATGTATTTGTTAATTGCGGTTTGTCCAGAGGTACCGCCTGGGACTTTGGAACCACTATACCATGTTGGAAGCCGATTGCAAGATAGAGCCAGACGCAATAGTACGCTTATTTTGATGTATCAGTACGATTGAAATCGTTTTCTTGATTAGTAATCATTTTTCTTGGCTGTTTTGTGTTACAATTTGCCTGGTTTTGCGAGTGCCCCACTTCGCTAAAAGCTTCGAGGGGCGCAGTAGCTCTTGCGAGTGTAGCTCAATGGTAGAGCTGACGTCTTATACACGTCCGGTTCAAGGTTCGAGTCCTTGCACTCGCAC
>CAZKMY010000001.1:45389-52448 GCA_964554085.1 uncultured Pseudomonadales bacterium | reverse complement strand
TTTTTCTTGTCTTGTCCCCTTCTTTTCATCTTATGTAGTTGTTGTGTATTGCAATTTATCATACTTTGTATGATACTTTAGAGAATTTAGATTGTGTATTGAGGATGGGAGGTGAGAATTAATGACAGTGGAAACTCGTGTTTTTGCACAGAATCGGGTTACGACGCCTTCAGTTGATATTGAACCAGTTACATATGAAGATGATGAGCCTCGTTTATTTAAAACGTTTGGCGCTTCAATTCTTCGCGTTTTATCTCCTCGTAATGCTTTTGATGAATTGAGAGCTAAGGTTGCGTCATTGACTAAACAAGAAATAGAACCCCTAGACACTCCTAAAGCATCAAGTTCTCCTTCGGAAGAAACAGAAAAATTTAAAGAATGGGTTGAAAATAGTGAGTAAATGGATTATTGGAGGAAGTGGTTATTGATGAAGTGGTAGTTGCGGAGCCAGGTGGGGTAGTTGGGGGGAATTTTTTCGGTGGAAGTAAAGTGGTTTTTCTTGAGAAATGTCATTAATTCATGCCAGTTGTTGGCTGGATGAGGATGATATTCCATGACGATATGATGAATGAGCGGAAGGCTTTTGGCAGCTGCTGTCAGAATGAACGTTTCCGCACCTTCGGTATCTAATTTTAGTATATCTACGGGCTCGGTAATGAGTGATGATAAGGAAATAGTTTTTACTTGCATACAATCTGATTGCTGCTCGTGATTCCAGGCTCCTTCGCAGAACCCGGCCGTAGAAAACCATTCATCTCCCGTGTTATCGAAATACATATTCATCTCTCCGGCTTTATCAGCAAGTGCGGCTTCAATAACCTCAATATCATCAAATCGGTTAAGCCATAGGTTATGTTTTAAATATTTCGCGTTTTCCGGTAGCGGTTCTACACAGGTGATTTTTGCCTGGGGCCAACGAGATTTGAAATAGAGAGCAGCCAAACCAACGTGTGCTCCCCCATCGATGATGCGGGGGTTTTCCACATCAAGGTCGATTTCATAACGGCCTTCACGAAAGATTTCTTTTTTTAGACCGATTAATTCTTGATGGTTGGACCCTTCAATGGTCCATTTGCCGATGGTAATGGTGGCTGACATAGTGGTCTATTATACCCTGGATTCTGCTATCATGAGATTCGTGCACAAGAAACAATTGTGGGAACAAGTTGTGTTGTGGGGGGTGATTTTGGCCGCAGGTGCGGTGGCCTGGTGGTTGACCCAGCATTACGAAATGACTGAAGTGTGGGTACGATCGGCTGGATGGTGGGGTCCTGGCGTTGCCATCAGTCTCTATGCATTGTTATCTCTCACTCCTATTCCCTCTGATGGATTAACTGTTTTATGTATTGTTTTGTACGGCTGGCAAATGGGATTTGTTTTGAGTTGGGCAGGAAATACACTTGCGGCAATGGTGGAATATTTTATTTTCCGTGACTTGCGAGCATTAACTCATTTTGATGTGAAGAAGCAACCGCTACCAAAGTGGCTCAAGCGATTTCCGGTTGAATCTGTATGGTTTCTCGTTGGAGTTCGATTTGTCCCAGGAGTGGGAGGTAAGGTAGTTAGTATTATGGCAGGAATGTACAAGATCGGGTGGTGGCGATTTTTGTGGACGACGGCAGTCGCAAATGTGCTGGGGTCACTGCTTTATATCATGATAGGTTGGGGATTAAAGGCGTTTTTAGGAGCTTCACGGCCACTGAATTTCGTGGATATCCGTAATCCCGGATATCAACATCGCTAATCTATCAACACCCAGACCAACACCTGCCCATGAGGTTGAGGTCATGCGGTTAAGCGAATTAATTAGTGATTGGTTTATGTTCTGTTCAAGATCTTTTGTGTCGGTATTTTCAGTGTTGCCGTTGGCAAGTTCAGTTCGATTAATAATGAGTTCAAATCGCTGGGCGAACAATGGTTGGGTCGGTTGCGGTTTTGCCAGAAGCGAAACTCTGCTGGGAAAATCAATCAGAAAAAACGGATCAGTGGGATAGTGTGGCTCAAGGTCGTTGAAGACAATTTGGTAAAACAACTGTTCCCAAGTAGCATTTTTAGTAACATAGTCTTTTTTTTGAGCAAATTCACGCAAATCATTATCATTAATAATATCGTTTATATCGCACTTTTCATATGTATTCCACAACTCCCGAAGTGATATGGTTGGCCAGGTAGAAAGTGATGGAGCGGTGTGCGGAGAAATATCACGCCAGATCTCTTGAACTATTTCTTGCGTATCGGCCATGATGTCGAGCCATGTCGCGTGTTGGCGATACCATTCCGCCATCAAAAATTCAGGACGATGATAATTCCCCTCCCCTTCAAGGTTTCTAAAGGCAGAACTGACACTAAAACACTGCTGAACTGCTCCTGAGGCAAGAATTTGTTTGAGGTATCCTTCTGGAGATGTCGCTAAATACATGGTTGATGTCTGCTGGTTTCTGTCCCACGCAGTAGCGAAAGGAAAAATGGTTGGCTCAACTGGTTTGTCGTGAGTCATGAGTTGGGGGATATATTCTTCATATCCCCTCTTAAACAAGGATTTGCGAAGGTGCTCAACAACGCTAGATCTGGTCTTTATACCGGTGAGTGACATGGTGTTATTTTAATCCACAGACAAAATCTGGTTCGATACAATTAGTCGTTTCATCAATTCTGGATTTGAAGGTGTTGATGAGTAGTGATATGTCCGAGGTTATGGTTCCTAGTGGCTTGACCCCTTCGCAACAACCGTAGACTTGCCCATCTGACATAACCGAGATTTGATAACACCCCCGCGATTGAGGTGGAAAAACATTTTTTTGTTGGCTCAGGTTTTTTTGTTCTCTGGGTGAAATGAAAGAAAATCCTTGAGTCTCCCCTACTTGGTTGGAGGTTGGATGCATTTTGAGATATGAAAGCGGTTTGCGGGGATGGTACGTAACCGGAATTTCTTGATTTATAGTGGAAAATAATAATTCTTCGAATTTATTGATATATCCAATATTTTCTTTGGTTACGATGGAAAAAACTTCTGTATGAAATCCTCTCTTTATGGCATCTTTAAGAAAATTGGTAGCTTGGACCCATCGATCTTGTCCTCGATTTTGGTCATGAAATTGGGGGAGGCCGTCAATAGATACGATGAGATTGCAATTATTGGGATTGTTGATTTCAGAAAGTCGGTTAATGGTCCCGTTGGTAATAATTTGAACAAATACTTCTTCCCGGGATAGCTGGTTGATCAGATCAATAAATTCTGGAAGTAAAAACACTTCACCTCCACAAAATGTGACTGATTGAACAGACACTTCTTGATGATAGCGATGAATGAAGTCGAGGATTTGGTTGTTGGTCAGACGGTTTGAGGTTTTGGTGGTATAGCACATTTTGCAGCACAAATTACATTGTTCGAGGGGAGAGATATAGAGATGATGCAACACGGTGTCAATCTGATTCATGAAAGGTATTGTATCAAACCAACCACAAACAAAAGGGGCGCGAAAACCGCGCCCCTACACAAATGTAAAAAAATATTTATTCAGCTGCTGGTTCGGCGGGAGTTTCACCTTCGGCGGGAGCTGGTTCTTCTGCGGGAGTTTCACCTTCGGCGGGAGCCTCTTCTTCAACTTCTTCAGGAGCGGGCTCAGCAATGGCAATCACTACCGTTTCGGGTTCTGCTTTTAACTCAACGTCTGATCCGACCTTGAGATCACTAACTGAAATTGAGTCGCCAATAGCGGCTAATCCAGAAATGTCGACCTCAATACTTTCAGGGAGATGAGTGGGTAGTGCTTCCACCTCAATTTCGTGAAGTGACTGATTAAGAACGCCCCCCTGCTCTTTCACCGCAGGAGCTTCGCCGGTGACATGGAGTGGAATGGTGGCGGTGACTTTTTCTTTGAGAGAAACATTGTGAAAATCCACGTGCAGGATTTTTTTCGACATAGAGTCCTTGGCAAACCCCGCTACGAGGGAGGGGTATTTTTCCCCACCCACCACAACCTCAACGATCCCTGTCTCTCCTACTTGGTTAAATACTTTCGTAAATGCTTTTTCTTCAACTTGGATGGCGATGGATTTGATTTTGTTCCCAAATAGGTTGGCGGGGATAATTCCTTGACGACGCAATTGCTTGACTTTTCTGCCAATTAATTGACGTTTTTCTACCGTAATTTCTGGAAATTTTTGCATCGTTTCTCCTTTTTAAGCCATTCAGTAATGAATGATAGATGGAGACATTTTACACTGTTTCTGAAGAAAGGGAAAAGTTGGAACCTTTATTGTCCGAGTGAAAAAGTGAGATTTCGATCAAATGACCCACTGAAGGTGTTGTTGGCATCGAGCGTGGGGGTAGTTGAGCGTAATGCTTTGTTGACAGGGGGGACGATGGTAAGACTAAGCGGGTCAACGGATATCCCTGTCTGTTTTTGTATTGAAAATGCATATGATTGATAGTTTTGGTCGAGCGGGATTTGATATGACAGGATTAGTTGACCGGTTGCCTGAGGTTTTATTTCCATGAACAGGCTCACTGCGACTGCATTCTGAACTGAAGTAATGGTGTAGTCTGAATTTGTTAAGGTCTTGCCGTCAAAACTGATGGCAATTTGTGTGGCGCTAGCGGGAAGCACGATTCGCGTAAAGTTTTTATAGACACCAGCCGGCCAAGCTTCATTTGGGCTGGCATTGGTGTAGGTAATGTGATGTGTGTGTTGGGCAACCTGGTCAGTCAGTGTGATGTTGTGATTAATTTTTCGTGATAGATAGAAGTTGGCTTTATTAATTCCCACATTGGCTTCATTCACATATATCAAATCTTTACTGCACGGCTCACGAAGATTGATGGCACAGGTTACCTGAACAGGATTACCGGACCAGCCATTATCTGCAAGAAGTGCTTGCACGCTGGGATCGACTGCGTAGATGGTTAATTCACCTGTTTCGAGTCCCAAACCAAGCGCGCTGGCGATATTTACGGTTTGAGATGAGGGTGACGTAGTTATTTGATCAATAAGCGGTTTTAAGAAGAGAGACATAAATTCTTGTTTGCCTGAGTCTGGTTTAGCTGTCGGCACATCTTGATGATTGAATGCGGTGGCGAGAAGATTCTCAGAACTTACCATTTGCCCATCAGGAAGCGTTATGGGTGAGGAGGCGGATAAAATTTGCTTTAGCGTATTAAGATTTATGCCTATGACTATATCTGCCTTACTCCCCCACTCCTTTTCAAGAAACCAGTTGGCCATATTGGCAGATTCAACCGAATTAGGAGACCAGTTGGCGTCACGGAAATACCATGAGGTTTCACCTAAATACGTCCGTATTTCTGGCGGCGGTGTGACAACTCCTTTGAGATTACTATCTAAATCGTAAATATCCCTTGTGTCGTAGGTTAATAATTTGCCGTGATCAAAGGTGAGAAGCGCAACAGCGCCAATAAATCCGCCAGATGGTCTTAGTTCAAGGTTGTTTTGCAACAAAATCATAACCGTGATTTTTTTATTGGAAGGAATAAGTTGAGGAAACATATCAATCATTTGACGCGCCTGATTTACCCACTGACGATCAGTAAGTGATGCATTTTCCTTGGTTGATTGCAAAAGATAGATATTATCCAGCACGTGCTTGGCCTGTTGAAATGAATCATATGGACTACCATCTGTGGTGGTGATGCTCCGCTTAATCCCCTGCGCAAGCAGTTGTCCTGCTTCAGCTTTTAAGAGGGTGATCCTGCTTTGCGTTATCTGGGAAGACAAACGTGATTCTAACCAATTGAATGGCTGAATTCCTTGAGTAATGTCCCCTATCGTCGTGAGCGTAGAAGAAGACTGATCAAGGGACGCCTGAAGGGCATGAATTGAGGCAGCGGGTGTTTCTGCGGTAGTTTGGCCCGCTTGCCAAAGACGAATCGTGGCAAGGCCATAGGGAAATAAGGCGGCAATCAGGATAATCCCGATGCCGAGTAGGATAAAAGGAGTTGCTCCCCTCCCCCGTGGAGAAGGATGGGAAGCTATGGAAGGAGGAGGCTGAATTTGCCGGGGAGGGGTGGATGGAACGACGGGAGCTACGGGCCCTTCTTCAACTACGACTGCCTGGAACCGAGGAATTGGAGGGGTCGAGCGGGCGGGAGTCGGGGGTTTTGGGGATAATGGCGTAGAGGCGATTGGGGCAGGTATCTGGGTGGTAGGAATCAGCGTTTCTAGGTAAGCTCGATATTGTTCATAATTACTTTGAATAAGGATTGTTTCGGCATTTTCTGGAGAAATTTTTTCTTGCCATTTTAATTGATACATGCTGTTTTTTAGTTGACTGTGATGGCTAATTAATTGATTGACTAGGTTGGAATAGGCAATTTTTTCACCATGAACTAGAGCTGTTTTACCCCGATGTCCCCGATCAAACCAAAAGCGGAAAATTTTTTCGGCAGCAATACTTAAATCAAAAGGATATATATTTGATTCATCAACATATATTAGTTTCCCCCGCTTTAACTCTACTGCAATTTGCTGCAGGATTGATTTGGAAGAACTATCAAGTTGACTCTCCCACTCCCCCCGAACACACACGAAGCGAATATCTATCCCCTGTTTGGTAACATATTCAAGCAATATATCCCTTTGTATCGCATTTTGTTTTTCATCATCCCCTACTACATCTAAGGTATATACCACAAGAATTTTAGACAAAACTTCTTGACTCACACGAATATATGACTCGATGTCGTGTAATGCAGAAGCTTCGTTTGGATTAAACCAAATAATGTAGTTGGTGGCTTTTGCTTCTGTTGTGTGAAGAATATCTTGTTGAGACAACCTTTTTATAATTTCATCAGCGAGTGGGCCCGACGCATTAATGAGTCGGCAGCTTAAGCTTGATTCGTTTGGAGAGGTTGTAGACATGCGTCTATTATCCTACCCCTCGTGAATGGTGCCTAGTAGTTGTTGAGTTTGAAAAATAGCTATAAGAAAACGTAATGATTAATGACGATATTTGCTTTTAATACCGCTAAAATTCGTACATACGTACGTTCACGTTCCGGAATTATTTTAGGGTATAGGCAATAGGGGAGAGGGGAGGAAA
>CAZKMY010000001.1:4948-45289 GCA_964554085.1 uncultured Pseudomonadales bacterium | reverse complement strand
GGGGGCGGGGAGGGGATTTGAAGAAGGTACGGGAGCGGGAGATGGCGGTTGTTGGGTCGGGGCGGTTTTGACAGATGCTGCTTGGGCACGACGGGCGGCAATTTCTTGAGGATTTGAGGTGATTAATTGATGTTCTTCGGGGGAAGAAACAACTCGAAGGGCTACGTGATTTTGGGCGGCAAAGAAAAGACCTTCGCCCACGTCAGCAGAAAGGAGTAGGCGACGCTCTCCCTCAGATAAATTAAAGGCGTGAGCCAGACTGTCGAGGGCGACGGTGGATTGTTTCATGAGTAATTGGAGTGAGGAATTAGAAACGATAGCTTTACCTTGGTCAGTATGGATAAAATCTTCAACGTCTTGCGTAATTGTGGTGACGCCGAGGTAGTATTTACGGGCCCGTTTGGCAATACCGTAGAGAAAAGCAGCTGAATCCGGATATTGCATGAGGTACCACGCCTCATCAACAACGAGAAGTCGGCGTTTTAGATCCCGTTTAACTCGAGTCCAAATGAAATCGAGAATCATAAACATGGCAATTGGACGTAGGGCATCTTCCATATCTTTGATACCAAAGACAGTGAATTGATTTTTGATGGATAGAGAAGAGGGTTGATCGAAAATGCCTCGGAAAGAGCCTTTGATAAATTTTTCCAGACGACTGGCTACGTTTTGAGCACTTTGCGATTCCATCCCAATAAGCATTTTGTACAGGTCCTCCATGAGAGGAGGAGGATTTTTTTGGGTGGCAGGATCAGGGGTAATGCCTTTAGATTGATAGGCGGCCACAAGCGCGCGATCAAGAATTGCTTCTTCTTCAGGGCTCGTGTCACCCAACATAATTTTGAGCAGCGTGTGCAGTGAAAGAATTTTTAAACCTAATTCGTTTTCTTCTGAATCATACACTTGAGATAAATCAAATGGATTAATTTTGATGGGGGAATTGAAGCTGAAATTAACGTAGTCCCCACCAACAGCCCCCGCCATATCTACATATTCGCCTTCGGGGTCAATAATAATCACCTCGGTATCAAACATGAGCGCGCGAAGCGATTCAAGTTTGATGGCGTACGATTTACCAGAACCAGATTTGGCAAAAACCACCATATTGGCGTTTTCAAGATTAAAGCGATCGAAGACGACTAAGGAATCATTGTGTTCATTGATGCCGTAGAGAATTCCCGAATCTGACGTAAGATCGGATGACGTGAAAGGGAACGTGGTAGCAAGAGAGGTGGTGTCCATATTGCGGGTGATTTGAAGTCGGTCGAGGCCTTGTGGAAGGGTAGTTTTGAAGCCATCCTCCATTTGGAGTGAAGCTTTTTTACTGATGATAAGGAGGGAATTGAGTGTGCTTTGAACTTGGGCGGAGATTGTTTGAAGCTCGTCGAGTGTGTCAGCAGTGATCGTAACATAGAGACCAAATTGATAAAACCGTTCAGCCCCTTTGGCAAGTTGTTCCTGCAACATGTGGGCGTCTTCAAGTTTGACTTGGGTATCAATATTGGCAATACGACCGCGACGAATGTCGGATTGAATTTCCGCTTCCATTTCAGTAATTTTTCGCCGTAGATCGTCCATAATTGATTTCCCGTCGACGGGAAAAATATGCATGGAGATATCTAATGAATGGTTGAAGTTGATCAGCGGAGAAAGCCAGTTGGCAGACACAAAACGCGGATACCCCGCAATAAACAGGGTTTGGGTAAAGGCATTACCAAACTTGAGATAAGAAAACTCAACTTCAATGGCTTCTGGAGCAATAATATCTCGAATGGAAACTAACCCTTTAACCAACATGTCTTGCGCTGAAGGAGACACGCTCACTGTTTGAGGAGATGGGGTAGTGTCGGTACTGGTAGCGGTTTTTTTGACACGCAAAAGCGATGGCAGCTGCATGGGGATAGTATACAGGGAAGTATGGGAGGTATAGAAGTATGGGAAGTATGGAAGACTATATTTTTATATTAGCGCAGCATCAAGAGTTAAGTTGACCTGGCGGTCAGCGGCGGCGTTTTGTGCACGAGGAATATACTCAAATTTAGCTGATATATGGCTCGATTTAAGCATTTCCCATACTGTTTGCGCGAGTTTCTCAAGATGAAATTCTTTAATCTTCCAATTATGACTGAGTTGCTCTACAACAAGTTTAGAATCAAGCTTGAAGGAAAGTGATAAGTCATGAGTGTTGAGTCCTAAGTCATTGGTGGTAAGCCATTTTAGGGCATCAATGACGGCAGTATATTCTGCAACGTTGTTTGTGGCAGTGCCTAAATAGGTGCCAAACTCATGAATTACTTCATCGTTTTCCGTAAGGATTACAATTCCCGTGGCGGCAGGTCCGGGATTTCCACGAGAACCACCATCAGTGTGAATGACGAGGGTGGAGGGGATAGGGTTTAGGGTATAGGCGGCTGTCATTTGGCTCTTATTCGGCAGATTCAGTGCCGGGGCGGACAACTAAGCGGCGCTCTTCCCCCTCACCCTCTGAATAGGTGGTAACGTCAGATCTATTTTCGAGGTAGAGATGAATAATGCGGCGTTCGTAACTGGGAAGATGGGGGAGAAGAATTTCTCGGCCACTTTCGATGGCTTTAGCAGCGGCTTTGTCCGCTAAGTCTTCCAGAGTTTGGCGGCGACGAGCCCGATAGCCATTAATGTCTATTTGGACGGGAGTATAGACAACGGCGTTCTGATTCCACATCAAATTGGCAACTAACTGAAGGGCATCGATTTTTTCCCCATGATACCCAATAAGGGCCCCCGAGTCGGTTTCGGGGAGAGTGATAGCAATTTGGACATGGCCATCAGTTTCTTCAGCGGAAATTTGAGCGTCAGAAAAACTCATACCTTTGAGTAAATCTTCAATTTTTTGTAGGCGATTGTCAGTCATGACGAATCCTTTCTATTTTGTGGAAGTCTTCCGAGTTGATACTCGAGACAGCCACACTTTTGTTTTGGTAACCGAGTGTGGGAGGCCTCCCCAACCGGAGGCAATGTATTGCTGACCAATACTAAAAACTGTGGTAATTACCCAGTACAGCGTAAGACCTGCGGGAAATTTAAGAGCAAGGAAGAGGGTCATTACGGGCATCATAAACAGCATTTGTTGTTGCATGGATTGAGCCATAGCGGTCATATCATCAGCTTTTTTATCGTCTTCTTTCGTGTTTGTGGTGGCAGCCAAAGCTTGTTCAGCAGAGGTGTCCGTAGCCGGCAACATCATCACTCCGAGAATAAGCTGGGTGAGCGCTGCAACGACGGGAAGGATGTAGAGTGAGTCGGCTTTCGTAATGTCTAACCACAAGAATTGAATTGCTCCGGCAGGATGATGAGTAGTAACCCCATTAATTACTTGATACAGCGCAATTAAGATAATGAATTGAAAAATGTTGGGAAGACAACCACTCGCAGGATTAATTTTATGTTCTTGAAATAAAGCGAGTTGAGCTTGTTGAAGAGCAACTTTGTCTTGACCATATTTTTTCTTTAGTTTATCAATTTCGGGTTGCAGGTCTCGCATCTTGGCGGCCATTTTTAAAGAGGGAAGGGTGATGGGAAGAAGAACTAACCGAATAATCAGCGTTAATAAAATGATTCCCGTGCCATAATTACCCACTGTAGTGGTAATGGTCGCGAGAACAAAGGTAAGTGGTTGGATTAGTAGTGTTTGAAACATACATGGGGAAGTATATCATGCAGAAAAGTGTTAAGTCATAAGTCATGAGTCCTAAGTCAAAGGATCGAACCCGCCGGGGACGCCGGGACGACAGCGGACAATACGACCGACACATTTTGTTCCACCTTTGAGTAATCCGTATTTGTGAATGGCTTCACCACAATATTCGCTACAGGTGGGAGAAAAGCGGCAATTATGCTCTGTAATTCCTAAGGCTGCCAACGGGAGACTAAAGAGTTGGCGAAGAAATTTATACCCCTGAACTATTCTTGATTCTGCTTGAAACATGGTTGTAGCTCATTTTGTAGTGCTTCTAATTCTGCTGGAGTAGAGGGTTCATGCATAATGATTATTAAAATAGATTGATTTAACAATGATTCTCTTTGTTTATACAACCACTGATTGATTTGTCGACGAAGGCGATTGCGATGTGAGGCGAGGGGAATAACCCGCTTGGTGATGCGCACTGCCCACCGGGGAGTGTCTGCGGAAGCAGTGACGTAGGTGACCCAAAAACCCGATTTTTTAGTTCCTAAAAAACGGCTTTTCGAGGAAAGCTTTAATCGATACTGTGCGGGGATCATTTTATTTGGTTAGGCGGTGACCAATTTGGTGCGGCCTTTTTGGCGGCGGCGAGACAAAATACGTTTACCATCACCAGAATTCATACGTTCCATGAAGCCGAACTTACGGACGCGTTTGAGTTTTTTTGGTTGCCAGGTGCGTTTGATCATATTTTCCTTTTAGGGTATAGGAGGTAGGGGATAGGGTGTAGTTAAATAACAGGGAGTATCTTACCACATCCTTTCGTTGATTTCTTCTCACAATTCTTGATGAAAATTGGGTCTTTACAATTGTGGAAAACTTTTTTAGTCTGTACCCGAAGACTGCCACTCTGCCACAATCGTGTTTTTATATGAATACCATTATGAATGAACCTGCGTCTGTCTGGAAGCTGGTGGCAGAAGATCTTCAGGTCTCACTGTCGCCCGCAACCTATACCAGTTGGATAAAGCCCTTATCCTTGGCCGAACTCACCACAACGGAGTCTGGACGTATTATTGCAGATATTCAGTGCCCCTCCTTGTTCCATCAACGAATTATTGAACAGCGGTTTTATGGACAAATCCAAGAAGCGCTGGGAAGGATTACCAAAGCTTCGGTGGAGCTGAGGTTTGTGATTGTGACAACTGCGGCCCAGCCCACGAAAGGAGCTGTTGATGCAGGCCCCCTATTTGCTGCCCAAGAACAACGGGCCGACGACCTCCATTGGGCAATTCAGCGGGTAGGACTGCGGGAAGATTTTGTGTTTGAAACGTTTGCCGTGTCTTCCAGTAATGAGATGGCTCATGCGGCGGCCCAGGCGGTAGCGGCAGACTTGGGGAAAGCCTACAATCCTCTCTTTATTTATGGGGGGGTGGGAGTAGGAAAAACTCACTTGATGCAAGCGGTTGCTATTGAGGCTTTGAGAAAAGATCCTAAAATGAAACTCATCTTTTGTATGGGAGAGGAGTTTACCAACGAGATCATTGATGCGATCCAACAAAAAACAACTCGGGAATTTAAACAGCGGTATCGTCAAGTTAAAGGGCTTTTTATTGACGATATTCAGTTTATTGCCGGAAAGAATGCGGTTCAGGAAGAATTCTTTCATACGTTTAATGCCATTTTGAAGGGTGGAGGTCAGGTGGTAATGACCAGTGATCGCCCCCCTTCAGAGATTAAAATGCTGGAAGCGCGTCTTCGATCTCGATTTGAAGCAGGGCTCTTGGTTGATATTGGGAACCCTGATTTCGAGCTGCGGGCAGCGATTGTCCTTATCAAGGCGAAGCAGCGAAATTTACTATTATCTATGGAAATGGCCCAAGCAATTGCCGCCAATATTGAGAGTGCGCGTCAGATTGAGGGATTTTTGGTCAAACTTACTACGGAAGTAAAACTTCATAAAAAAGAGTTAACTCAAGAATTAGTGCTCGCAACACTGGGAAAGGTGCCTGAAGCAGCTACTTCCGGAGGGAATGCCCCACCCCCACTGCGTCCAGCAGAACTCATAAAGGGGGTAGCTGATCATTTTGGAATCAATGTCAAACAGCTTAAAGGAAGTGGCAGAACTCAAAAGATCGTGGTTCCCCGTCATATTGCCATGTATTTACTGCGAATTGACTATCGGATTCCCCTGATGGAGATAGGAGATCTTTTTTCCGGCCGAGATCATACTACCGTCATGCACGCAGTCGAGAAGATTACTCATGAACTTCAAGAGTCTGAGTCTCTCCGCCTTGATGTAGGAGCGGTACGAAAGCGCTTATATGTGTATTAATTGTGGATATGTTTGTGGAAAAAGTGAGGAGAACGTAGGGGGATATGTGGAAAGAACCCAGTCTGCTTGGAAAAAAGGAGATTACACTTCTCTTGTTTTGTCCACAAACCCAAAGTTATCCACCATTTATCCACAGTTTTATTCACATAATTTAAGGACCTTATCAACACGGAGAAAACCCGGAAATAACTCTGGAAAAAGGAGCGATTATCCCGTTATCCACTTCTCTACTATTACTACTGCTTACTTCTATTTATAATTTGATCGGAAAAGGGGGAATCTATGAAAATTCAAGTTTTGAAAGAGAATCTCGCTAAAACAATTCAATTGGTGGCACGGTTTGCATCAATGAAAGCACAATTGCCTGTTTTGGGATATTTGGCGATTGAGGCAAATGAACAAGGCATTTTTGTATCAGCAACGAGTCTGGATGTAGGGGTGCGGGTGAGAATGGCGGGGAAAATTTTGGAGGCAGGCGCGGTAGCGGTTCCAGCCAAGATAATGGGAGAATTGGTACAAAGTCTTCCTTTGGGAGGAGTGTCTTTGGATTTGGATGACAGTCAGTTGATGGTCATAGCCCAGCGATTTAGAGCGAAATTACAAACATTACCTTTTGGAGAATTCCCAACTTTTTCTAAGCAACCCCAATCATTGGAAGAACTTCATTTGGATGATATAACTAAGGACTATGATTTGGTAGGTTTTTCCGTGTCTTCGGACGAGTCACGACCTGTGTTAACAGGTTTCTTGTGGAAATGGAAACAGGGAACGGTGGTGGCGACTGATGGCTATCGACTAAGCCTTTTGACAAATGAGAAAAACTGGAAAGTGGAGAAAAGTCTTTCAGAAACAAACATTATTCCCGGGAAAGCGATGATCCAAATGTTGCAGGCCTTAAAAGATTTGGGAGCAAAAAAAATTCAGGTTGGGTTTTTGGAGAAAGAACAACAGTTAACTTTTGCAACAGAGGATTTGTTCGGAACAATTCGAGTATTGGGTGGAGATTTTCCAAAGTATGAGGGAATATTGCCAGGAGAGTTGAATTTGGATTTGCGGGTGAGTAAGGAGCAGTTGCTGGCGGCAGTGCGTTCGGCTTCGATTTTTGCGCGAGATAGTGCAAACATCGTGAAACTGGAAATTGTGGACAAAAAGATGACTGTGAGTGCTAATACGGCTCAAGTTGGAGAGAATACGGTGGAAGTGGAAGCGGAGATGGTGAGGTCTGGTGAGGGAACAATCGCATTTAATAGTAAGTTTCTTTTGGATGTTTTAACTCATATACCAGGGGATAGAGTGGGGTTTGGAATGGTGGATTCTCTAAAACCCGGCATGTTTTATGATGTTGGGTTGAAGGGGTATACTCATGTGATTATGCCTGTGAGAGTAAGGGAGTAGATTTTGTCGCTTAACCCACCGACTTTTGCGGTGCTCGCGCCTTCGCTTTGCTCAGATGACTGCGTGCTGAAAAGTGATGGGTTTACGCTCTGTTTTTTAGTGAGGAAAACTAGCGGGATTGGGTGAGAGGAGCAATGTCCGACTGGGAAGTAAGTGCGGGAGCTGCTGATTTGGGATTGTAGATAGCGTAAAACAGTTCAATGAGCTCTCGGGTGGATAGTTGTCGGGAATTGAGACCGATGCGCGAGAATTGGCGCAATAAATGATCCCGTTTTGGTTCGAGACTGGCGAGCGCTTTTTCAAGAATGTATGTTTTACTGTAGGGAAGTCCTTTACTTTCCTTCTTTTTTCCAGGAAGTGAAAAAGAGGGGGCAGCGAGGCCAAGTTCGGTGCGGAAGAAGGGGATAATGACGTAACATTTTTTGTCTAAAACTCGCCGTTCTTTAACTAAATTCTCAACAAACTGTCGGTAGGAATTGAGGCGGTTTCTCATGAGGGGGTTTGCCTGGGTGTGTTCTTGGTTCTCAAGAAGTTTGAGATAATTAGTGATATCTTTTTGTTGAGATCGAATCAGGATTTGGGTGGGGAAGGTGAGGGAATTTAACATCGCGGCGTAGGCAAAAATAATGGCATCCTGCTCTTCTTCAGAAAGAAGATTGAAATTGACGGCACCAACGCGAAGAATCATGGCGGCCCCACCATCTTTGAGAAGAACAATGTTTTGAAGAATGTCCTCAATGTCTAAGTGGTCTTGGGTGGTGGCGCGAATAGGAAGAGTGTTCATGATCTAGCCCTTCAGCAGGTTTAGGACTTAGCCTGGATTTTTAAAGGAGGGACAATTTGTCCCGATAAGGTTACTTCGATTGTATCAAAGACGTGTCCGGTTTTTTCAACTGTTAGACGATAGTTGCCGCGGCGAAGTGGGGTGGTGGAAAAGAATTGCCCTAACTGGTTTGTCTTGGTGGCACGAACCGGAAGACCGGATTCGTCGATGACCTCAACAATGGCTCCATCGATTATTTTTTCATCTTGATCCAGAATCATTCCTACAAGCGTGTTTGGTGTAGTAGGGGAGGATGGGAATGGAAGGTTTGAGGAGGTGGTGGCAACGACTGATGGAGAGGAAAGATCTTCGATAGTAAGTGTGGAAGATTGAAGATTGTCTGGCGGGGAGGCTGTTGGCTCTGGAGTAAGCGGAACTGTTTGAAGAGATTTTGTTTTTTCAATATGAATAGGAATATCAACAATAACCCCACTGGTTATGGGAGGAAGTTGTGTGGGAAGGGTGGCGGCCGCAGCAGGAGATTGATCAATGGTTGTGTCTGAAACAGGTGCGGCGAGATCGATGTTGAGAACTGATGGGGTAGAAACACTAAGGGGGGCAGTGGGAATGAAGGTGGTAGGGGTAGAAACGTCAAACATGTCTATGACTCCAGAGACGGCGGATTTCTCAAATGAGTCGAGTGAGTTAGCTTGGTCGCTTGGGAGGGTCACAAGGTATGAGCGGAGTCCTTGTTGGCGTCTGAGGGTGGCAACGCGGGACATTTCTTGGATATCTCCAGGAAGGATGGTTCCAGAAGGAGTATAGGAAAAATATTCGGGGAGCCGAGGCTCTTTTTTCCAGGTAAAAAGAGTAGGCTTGTAGATAGCCCTGAAATAATTGGTGATCCATTGATCAAGCGGCCGTTCTTCTAGGGGGAGGAAGGCAACAGCAAAACCTAACATAGCACTACCTAGAATCAACATCCATTTGATGGGAGCAAAGAGATTGGTGTAATAGAAAAAGATGGCCGCGCCAATACCTACCGAGAGATAAATAAATTGTTGGATAGTCATGTCCCCGATCAAACGGAATTGATACGAGGTGACGTTTTGTGGGACAGCGTGTTGGTTCATATTGGCCTATTTAGTAGCTGGAACAAGATAACATACATTATAGACGAGCGAAGCAGAAAGGCTGGGGGCAGTCCCAAAAAAACGGTATACGGGGACGATGCGAGACTGGTCCGCAATGAATATATAGACGAGTTCGGAGCGGGAAATAGTGGCTTTGGAGAAATTTAGTGTTGGGGAATTTTCGGTTTGTTTGGAGGATGTGGCGGAGATAAGTGTTCCCTTATTTTGTTTGAGTAGTTCAACTGCCTCTGCTTGTGTGATGGGTGAAATAGCTTTTTTTTGTGTGATGGTGGGGAATTGATACAAGGTGAGGTTAATTAATTTTCCCTCACCATCCAAAACTCCCGTAACGGAAGCAAGCGGACGTGTTGACATGAAGAGTGGAAGTTTGTCGAGAAGGTATCCGTAATAGAGGCGTGTTTGATTGGCGAGCGTATATGATGACACGAGTCGAACATTGTATTCATTTGATTTGACGTACTGGATGTCGGTGAGGGTCAGCTTTTCGGGTGGCGGAGACAACTGCCGGTTGAGGTAGGAGGAAAATGATTGGTCGGCTTTTTTATATGGCAAGGCAGTTGTGTCAGTGGCTGCGGTAGCAGTGGCTGGCTGGAAGTAGTAATAACCAACAATTACGTTGGTTCCAAATCGACCTATTTGAGGAGAAAACCACATATTGGCCGATTTATTGTAGTCTGTTGGTGCGAATCCGAACTGAAGGGCAATGTTTTGATCGGTGATGGGGGAAGCAGTGGCTTGATACTCAAAAACAGGGGGGGTGGCTTTTTGCTCAGAAAGGTTGGTGGAGTAATCAATGTTTTGAGACTCATTTTCCATGGGTCCGAGTGGTAGTTTGGAAATTGTGGATAAGTTGGTTGTAATCAGGGTTTCCTTATGATTATTATTTTGGATCAGATAGAGACTGATGGCTCCAACGATGAGGAGAAGAATAAGGGTGATTTTAATATTTAGTTTTGGTAGTTTCATACACGTTAGTTGCAGTTTGTTCCTTGTACGAGCGTAGTAATGCTGGGGGCCTTACCGCCGTCGACGGCACGGAGTTCGTAGTGGAGATGAGCAGCGCTGGAGTTGCCTGTATGATCAGCATATCCAATAATTTGCCCTGGAGAAATGTTTTGGCCAACTCTAAGAGCGGGCGTAAAATTATTGGACTCCTGATTACTTACGTGGCCATACCGAAGAATAAATTCGCGACCAGTGGTGGGATCGGTGTAGGTGATGTCAATGTAGTTGCCATACCCTTCACTACTTCCCGCATAGCCACTGCCATCTTGATACTGCATGGATACAGTTCTTACAACTCCCGAGACTTGGCTGTAAATTCCCATTTGAACAGCCGGACACCCATTCATGCCAAAATCGATAGCGTTTGAAGTTGCATGTGAATATGAACCGCCGGGGCATTGGGTGACGGGACCACACTTGACAGGCCATTCGCAGTCTTCGCAGAAAGCTGCGGGACAGTCGGGTTCGCCAGGCTTACAGATAAGCGCGATGTAGTTGGGATCTTCTGGTGAAGTGGCTACTCCAGCCTGAAGTGGAACAAGGTTGGTGCGGGCTTGGGTGGTGGCGCTGGGGAAGAAAATCTGTATACCGATCAATACAGCAATAATCGCCACTATGACGACTACAATCCATCCGGCGGACGCTCCTGCTCCAGTTGCGGCGGCTGCGGTAGCTGTGGTAGCTTCCCCCAAGACAGCCCAAGCACCTTTGCCAACACTCACAATTCCTTGCCAAATTTGAGGCCCAACAGTTTTGGCAAAATTTACTGCGGAGGAGCCAAAACTGCGCAGCCCATTACCAACGGCACTCGCGTCAATTTTACTTAATCCTTTACCAATGGGTTCAAAAAAAGCTCGAGCCCCCTCGCCAAAACTTTTTAGACCGACCTGCGCTTGAGAAAGATTGGTTTGTCCCCAAGATCTAATGTTGGAAATAATTCCTGACGGAGCTCCTGTTTCTGAAGAGCCGATTAAATGCTCCCACCGCTGAAATAATTCATTGGGCGTGCCGGTGGTGCCGGAAAAGAATTCTTGGACAAATCGAGGGTCATTGATAAGTTTAGGGTTTTTGTACACCCGCATGGCTTGTTCGGCAAAGTGAAATTGAGATGTGTCGGGCAACCTAAATGAGTGGGATGATTGGTCGGGGTTTAGAGCGTCAAAAAGAATGTCGTTGCTGGAATACCCCTCAGCAGATAGTCGTTGGGTGAAGGAGGTGGTGGTAATGCCTCGTTCCTCAATGGCATGGCGGAAACCATTCAGTTTGCTGGTTAAAGCGCTGTGATTGGCGGAAAAAAATTCTGCGGTATCATTTGTAATTTGTTGTTGTGTTTCAAAAGAATCACTCAATAATCCAGATTGCGCTAGGGCTTTTCCGACAATGGCGCGAGATTCTTTGCTGTCAATAGTAATTCGAGTCAGTAAATACGGGTCTAAATGAGCTTCAACTTGAGCAATTTGAGCGTCGGTGGCGGAAATATTCGCTTCAGCGAGAAGTGCTTTAAGCTGAGGTTTGAGCGAGGGGCGATTGCCTTCTGAAACACCATTTTTAAACACTGATTCTTCAAGTAATTTCTGTGCATTATTCGTTTTTCTGCCATCAACTTCTTTTTCTTCAATTTCTTTAAACCCCTCAACCAAAGCTTTTTCTTGAGCAATTGATTTGGCATAGTTTTGTTGAAGTTCGGTTTGGATTTTTTCAGCAGCATATTCGCGAACGCGTTTTTCATCATTTTTGAACGACTCAATTTCTTTTGATTGTTTAGTCTTAAGTTCTCGAGCAGTAGCACCGATGGCAGCTTCGACAAGCATGCGAATGGGGCCATTTGTGTTGATGATGCCTTGAGCTTCAGCGGCACAATACCCGTCAATACTTTGGTATGCATTAAGGTGAGTGGCGGCTGCACGGCTATTTAATTGGGCTTGAACCTTGGGATTTTTAAGAATGATTTCAATCTGTGTGTTATCAATAACGTTGTATTTACTTAATATGCCCCGAAGCGATGCTTCTGTGTTGTTTTTTACGGATTGACCCAATAAAGTTGCTTTTCGAACGGATTCATTGGCGGCCTTACTCTTTTCCAGAATGTCTTGTAAGTTGTGACTATCGATGGTGGAAGGAGCTTCGGTTTGGGCTTTGGTTACGTCTTGTTGAAGCTCTTCTAAACCTCTGACTTGGACGCGAAATAATTCCTCCCCTTCAAGCAGAGAAACAACTTTTTTCCATTCGTTTTCGTTGGTGGGAAGTTGTTTGAAGAGATCGATAGAGGTGTCGGTGTTGAGCAGTTCAAAGACTTGTTTTAGTTCAGCTTCAAGCGCTTTGTCATTGGGGTGAGAGCGCAATTCCCTAATGAGTCTTAAGGCGTTTTCTCTTTGAGTAAGAATTCTGGATTGTCTATCATTACGACTGGGGTCGGCCATAGAACTATTTTACCAGAGGGAATGGGGCTTGTTTGGGGCTGTTTTTGCTTGTTATGATGGGGGTGTAAATAAATTGTGGTACTACCTCAAGGGAAATGGTAGAATATAGGACGTGGATACTTACATGAGCGATCAACCCATATCAAACCAACCAACATTATCTCCAGAAGAAGAGTTGGATATCTTGGAGGCGGTGTATAAAATTGGGAAAGAAAAAGGCTTGGATCTGTTGCGCCCGGAACAGGTGAGAAAACTCATGGTTGCGGGGAGGATTGGCGCTATTAAAGGGAGTGAAACAGGATTGCCTGGGAGCAGGGGGAGCAAGCTTCCTAATATGGAATTCATCATAGATGGCGTGATGTATGGTTTGTTGGAAAAATGTAAGAATGATTGTCTTATGGTAGCTAGAGAGACAAATTACGAACCAACCGAAGCTGATTTAACAGGCATAGTGTGGGATAAATTTACCTTTGATTATGGAGTGGATCCTACAACTTTTAAAGAAATGCTGGTTCGGAGTTGTTATCGGAAAGGGAATCATGCCTCCTGAGAAAGCTCCTGAACCAGTTGGACCATCGTTATTTCATGTGATTGGCCATGAGATATTAAATCCTAATCGTGGCATTGCTGTTGAAAAATTGGATAAACGACTTGCTCCAAAGTTGCGTTTAGTTAGATCTTTTACTTTGGATTCACAACAACAAAGTGCTCTAGATTCTGCATTTTCTTCTTACAAACCTCCTGAGGCTGGAACTATCGATGCAAATCTAGATTTGATAGAATCAGCGGCTTTTTTGTCCGCTGATAAGGAATATATTAATTATTTGCGAGAGAAAAAACTTGATGATTTAACCCAATCTGATTATGAATTGGTGGCAAAGATTGTGGGCAACGCTCCAAAGTTACTTCCAATTGATCGGCTTAGATCAAGTATTGGTGCCGAGGAAATGGAAGGGATGATGGAATATTTCCAGGGCGACTCGGGAGCAATGAAGGAGTTTGCACAACATTTGGCAGAAATGGGCGGATCAGAGTCTTTCACAAACATATTGGTAACTGATCCAGGGGAAAAGCATGGTTATAAGGGGTGGAAAATTTTACGGGACGGATATCCTCACATATTTCTTCCAGATTATCGAGGGATGCCTGAAGGATTTAATTTGTTAAATCCAAAGCCAGAGCACGTTCGACTTGCTCGGATTGTCAGGGCGTGTCAATTTCATGTATCAAACATTTGTCGGAGAGGGATACCTAATCGATCTAGATTTGAGTATTCAGTTCGGGCGTTTGGTGCGGAGGGAGGAGATGCCCCCGAACTCTATAATTTACTTCCAGATTCAATACATGCTTTGGATGAATATCGGAAGGAAATGTTGGGATCAACAGAAAAAGAAGTTGATCGAGTTCCCCCACCAACGGAAAATGGAATCCAGTCAGTGTTAAGTGCTTTTCACAAACCCATTAAGGTTGTTGAGGACATAGGACCTCTTTTAAATGAGGATGGAAGTGTTAAGACGGATGGCATGGGGAAAGAATTAAGAAATCATCGAGAGAGTGGCTTTATTTTGGGAGCTGGTGAACTTTTTGCATTACTGGAAGGTGATAACAAATTGGAAATAAAACGTGATGCGGAGGGGTACACTTTTTTTCATATAGGGAATGGGCCAGAGATGACTATGAGGGGGATGACTCCAGAACAGAGAAAGGCAATCTTAACAAATCCTGATGTCCGAATATCGTTTGCTAACGAGGCAGAAATATTATTTGGTCGACAGAAATTTGGTGAAAATGTTGCAACTAATCCAAATATTAATCAAGAACGAGATGGTTTGGATGGGTTGGCGACTTTAATGTTGGAACAACTTAAGAAAAATGGTGTTCAGTTGGAGCGGGTTGAACGTTTTGGGGAAGTGGCCATGGATGGCCAGGAACTGACAAAAGATCATCCTCTTGTCAAAGACTATGCAGCTCAATTTCCCAACGATCCTGAGGCCGCAGCAAGAAAGATGATGATTGAGTTATTGGTGTCGTTTGTACAGATGAAGAATTCGGCGTTAGCACTTGGCGAAGTAACTCAATTATCCTGGATGTGGGATTTGGCGCGAAAACGAAACCTGTTTTCACCTGAGATAGCTGACAAAGGTCTTAAACGACACATTTATGATGAGGCATATGATAATAATCCGAACTATTTTCGTGTATTAGCCCAACCGATGGGGAATATATGGCCGTCTTGGAAAAAAGGTAATTGTGATTGGTTTACTGTGGCTGAAGAGGGCAACCCGCTTGATTCGTATGTTCCTTCATTAAACCCAATTGATTTAACGAGGCGTGAAATTGTTATTCCTCCAATTATGGTAACTGTTGGTGATAAGATAATCCCGCTTCATAAACTTGACAGTAATGATGATTTGGCTTTACGAATTAAATCAATTCATGGGGTGACTCGGTGGGAGCGGTCTCAATGGAGAACTCAGGCATATTTCAATATGCAAGTTCCAAATAACATAATCGCGAATATTGTTAAGGAGAGTACAAAGCCAAACCCTAATTATGACCACTGGATTAACTGGGCGGGGGAATATCACAACACACACATTAATGAATACAACACCATGGGGATTCAAGAAATTCCTGCTGATCAAGCATCTAAACTTCTTCGTACCAATTTTTTGAATCAGGAAAATCGTGAGGCTCTGGCACACATTAATTATCGACCACAAATTGAATTGTTGAAGGGTAAAATTGAGGGGCTGCCTGAAGAGGAGTTTATTGGCTTTTTTGGTTGGCAGAGATTAAATGAGGCAGATACGCGTCAAAATATGCTTGTTGGGCAAATGGATCATATATTTAAATATTTGAAAGTATATCCTCAACATTGGAAAGCTAATGCTGATGGTTTGGCACGACTTGTACCAACGATGAATAATGCTGTCGACAAAAGACTTGAGGCGTTGATGGGAGTTAAGCCGGATATCATGAAATATAAAGCGGATGAGTTTTTTGAGGGGCTTACTAAACAATGGATGGAAACAGCTTTTGTAATGGCTGGAATGAGAGATCCTAAGGAATCTTTGGGTTTTGCGGACGAGTATGTTGAGCAATATTTAAAAGAAGTGCATTCAACAATGGGGTACACGGGAGAAAGACGGTATGAAAATATTGAGGATATCATTTTGTATTGTTTCCAGTTGCGGGATAAAGCCGCCGAAATTGCATTTATTAAAATAAAGGGAAGTGGGAAAGGGGTTGAGTTGGATGATACTCCATTGCTCGAGTTGGACACAGAGAAGGTTTCGGTGGAAGCGCTTTCAAAGATTCAGCAGGCATTGACAGTGGGAGATTGGAATGTGGTGTTTCCATTCATGTCTGATCCTCGAGATTATATTGGAAATTTGATTAAAGATGGAAAACTGACGAGCGAAGACGCAATTACGGGAAATGAGAGTAAAAAAGAACTTTGCGCAAAGCTTCAAAAGGCAGTAAATGCAAGAAAACAGACGGGGAATAAATTGGTTAAACCATATGTCCGTTTTGGGATGCAAATACAACAGGAAATGGAAATGGAAACAAAAGATGGGGTAGAATTGGTGAAGGTTGGCAAGCGTGAGGTTTTGGGCAATTATGGATTAAAGAGCAATCCTGAAAAACTTCATTATCTAAGAATATTGAATCAAATTGAAGACAAATTAGTTATTCCTCAAGACATTGTTGATTCTATTTTAGTGAGAATGGGCGCGAGTAAGAGCGAATACCAAGAAGCGATTAATATGCAAGCAGATGCTATTGAAGAACGGCTGCGTGATTTGGAGCAGAGGATGATTGAAAGAGCTCAAGAACTTGAGGCATTGCAAGCAGTAAACAGAGAAGAAGTTGTGTCAGAAGAAGTGTCTAATGCTGATTAAGAATGCTGATTCTTGAAAATTTCTTTAAATTCAAAGAACTCTTTAGCCCTTTTATTTTGTAGATTGTGGGGGAGCTGAAGGGGGAACAACTTGAGTTTGATTTGCGACAGCTGAGGGAGCTGCTCCAACTGCTTGGGTTGCTCCAGTGCCCGTTTTTACAGGCTTGGTAAGATAACGCCCATATTTTGCTTGAGTTGTAAGATTGGCCTGTTTAGCAGTAAGAGCAGCTTGAGCCCTCTTTTTAGCTTGCGCTGCAACGAAGTTGGCATATTGAGAAGACCAGAAACTTTGAGAAAGGCCAGAGAATGCGGTGCTACCAACCATCTTGAGAGGTCCAGAGAGGAGATCGCCGGATTGGGCGTTCTTGACAGCCATGCCGCCGTAGTCTTCATCCTTAACTTCTAACGTCTTCTTGGTGATCTTGACGACCTCAGGAAGCATCATAATGATACCAAAACCAATCAAGGCCTTGGCTGCATTTACACTACCACCGGATTTATTACCAAACCCAGGGGTATTGTTGTTCCAATCTGACATGCCACCACTATAAATAAGGGGAGGGATGAAACCTTTGTATTCAAAACCAACATTTTCTGGTTGAGTGACTACTGCTAAACCGTTTTCACCCGCACATTTGTCGGTGGGCAAAATAACTGATTTGCCACCAATAGCCGCGCCGATAACAATCATGCCGCACGCAACGGGGAAGACAGCGGCATTGGCGATAAGACCCTGGAACCATTTTTTGAACGAATCATTGCCAGGGAATGCATTGCCGACAAGTTGAAGGGGAGCAAAGATGGTGGAGAGAATAATTCCAACATAGGCAATAACAAGTTGAACAAACGTTTTGACAACTGCAATGAGGACTGCAATGGCGAAGAAAAGATAAAAAACAACGTTGGTAGCTAGCCCAAGTGCTCCACCAACTGCTTGAGAAACAAGTTGGCCCATGGCTTCGGCTGCTTGACCAGCAGGCTCGGTGAAACCGGTGAAATAACTGAGGCCAATACCAATAATATTACGATCAAAGAGGGTGTTGATAGCGACTTTGGCATTGACAATAACACCTGCTTGTTCGAGAAGACCCATCATAATCATGATGGAAAGATACATGAGATCAATAACAAAGCCAGCAATGGCGTAGGAAAAGGTGATGAGAAGTAGCGTGACAATAATTCGGGGGAGAGCTTCTTGGATGGTGATAATGGTGTTTGAACCCATCTTTTTTCGAAACATGATCATAAAACCAATAACAACGAAAATAAGAATAAAGATGAAATAGGTGAGGTTGCGGAAACCTTTCCAGATCTGAAGGATTGGGGTGAGACCAGAAAAACCCATGCCTTGAGCGTAAGCTTGCTTCACAATTCCGGTGTTGTGCAAGACGTCAGCAACATATTCCGACGATTTTATCGGGCGATTCATAAGTTGAGCCGTGTATTGAACCATGCCGGGGATCATACCGCCACCGTAATATGAATCAGGACTATTGTTGTAATCCAGCATGCCATCGCACTCGAAGAAATAGAGGAAATCACCAATGAGCGCATAGAGTAATGTGCCAGCACTACGGAAAATGCTTTCAACACTAAATTTACCTAAATTGGTAGCAACTGCATTACGAATTTCTTTGGAAAAGTCAGGGAGAAATGCGGGAAAAGCAGCGGCGACAGGTCGAGCAGTGATGGTGAAACAGGTGAAGATGATGAGAAGAGTGGTGAGAAACTTTTTCATAGTACCGCCGTATTATAAAACATATGATGGTGTGGCGCTAGGAGAAAGATAATCGTTTTTAGAAGATATTATTGACTGCATTGATGAAAGACGTCCAGCATTTGTTGACGGTGTATATCCATCCATTTATTGCCATTACCACAAAATCCTTGTTGAAGTCGAATGGCGGTTACTGCTTGACTGTCGGTCCAGCCACGACAACTATACGTGGACTGATTGGTGTAAGGAATACCGCCGCATGAATCGATTTTTTCATCCGCTTTGGTAATTCCTTCAATTTGACGAGCGGGAAGACTTGACCACACTTGCATGGCGGTGTTGTACCATAACGTACTGTTGTACCCGCGTTGGCGACTGATAACGTCGGCTATGGCCAGTGCACTGTCGAAAATATTGCACGCATTTCCAGGATTATTCTCATCTACCGTGAGTCCGGCGCGAGTCTTGGCTTGGTAGATAGCTTTCTTTGCGTATCCTGAAATAAGACTGAATGGGCCCGCGTTCCCATTACAGCAGGAAGTGGCGTCGCACTGAAGCATGGCTTGAATTTCGTCGTCAGAATAGCTGTTGTCACTGCCGGAACAACGGGGTTCGAAACCACCTTCAGCATACATGGCGCCTAATAATAGTCCGGGAGGAATATTAAACGCTGAAGCGGCTTGTTCGATGGTTTTTTTAAGTGAGGGGGGAATGGTATAGCCATTGAATGAGTCACAGGTGAGTTGGCATTCTGCTTTGATAGGAATTTCTTGCTGCTGGGTGCAGGAGAGGATTTCTTTAGCTATTCCTGGTTTGATAGGGTCCTCGCAAGAAGATTGAGGGAATTGATCTGCTTTGGTTTTTTTGGCAATATCAAACCCATTTGACATAGCGAGTGGCTGGATAAAATCCTCGTAGTAACACCGATCACTTTTTCCTGTCGGGTTGTTGCTATTAAAATTGTCATAACTGTTAAGTGGCCGATTGCTACCAATCCTGTTTTTTACCACATAACTGGTAATATTTCCCCCTGGCTGGGTAATTTCGCCTGTGCCGACATGATAGGTGTAATAATCAATGATCATTTTTTTCTGAACCGTGACGCTACCATCATCATTTCGAATCGTTTCGTATTCACCATACCAATGTGGCTGAGACGGTTTAGTTTCACCATCACTTTTACCTGAAAGATCTTGATCGACGTATATTTCAGTCTCAAATCCTGTGTACGGATTGCTGTTGGTGTCAGCCAGCGGCATGAATTTTCGAAGCATGGAGTTTTTATCTTCGGAGATACGTTTATTGGCAGCCACAATGTCGGGAGGGGAAATGGTATAGATGTGGTACAACTCCATTTTTTCGCCTGCCTGCAGCGCACTTAAAGCATCTTGAATAAAAGTCCAAAAAATGTTGTTTTTATTCTTTGTCGCATCAGCGGTGGAGCCGTAATTATTGGTTTTGTCGATGGTGCCGCACCCACAATCAGGACATGATTTGATAACACGGTTGAGAAGTGCATCAAGCATTTTATCGCCTGTCGCCTGGACGTGAACTTCAGTTCCCCCATTTGGACCTTCTCCTGCTGAGGGGCCGTCGACACTGGCAAGGAGGGTTGAGGGAGCGATATTTTGCGTATCAATGACAACATTGTTGGCATTGGCGGAAAGGTTGGCCGCCGGACTTGATGCGTGAGGAGGGGCAGTATTTTCAGACAGCGCATTAAAACGGTTGTATTCTTCATTAATCCCGCCAAGTATGTTGGCTGATTCTGGAAGAATAGCCTCAATGTAATAGGGAACGGGTTCTTCGGCTAATGTATAGTTTGCGCTTAGTTTTTGCATCAACCACTGAAAAGCGCAGGAAAGATAACTGCCCGAACACATGACATTGGCGGGAACAAAGACAACGAACGTGGGACTGGAGCGTGTAATGTGAAGTGAGGCGGCCTTAAACTGCTGGGGACCAGTAAGATTACCCCATGTTTCCATAAGGTTGTCGGCTTTAAGAATTGCACCGATTTCTTTGGCAATATCTGAGGCGCGCTCATCCTCTCCTTTTTTGGTGAAATAGTCGGGACTGCAGCGATGTGTTGAAGCATACCCATCAACATAGTTGCAGTCATAAATTTCACTCACAGTCAATTCAATATCTTTAACCTGATATTCAAGCGTGGTTTGAGTTTGAGCAGTACCAAAAATGGAGGGATTGAGGTGACCATCAATGGTGAGACCGGGTTTGTTTTTGGCCCAAGCTTCAACTCCATCAAAGGTGCGCACCCCCTCGTAATAGGCAACACGATAAATTGATGATCGATTGTAATTTTCGACCGCTTCAATGGCACGTTTAAAGGCAGTAAGTCTGTCGTTATCTTCACTATTCAGATTGGCTAAAATATTTCCTCCCATGGCATAGGTGCTGACATCGTTGAGCGACACATTGCCTTTACCTTGTTTTCCAGCTGGATTTACATTTTTGGGATCTTTTCCATGAAATGAGGCTTCAAGATAACCTTTGTTGCAAAAAACTCTTCCACTATCTATAACCTCTTTGTTGACAGGAAGGTCGGGATTTTCTGGATCGGGGACGGAGCAGTCTTTGCTGCTGGCTCCTGCTCCTTTAAATAAAGTGGCAAAAGGACCTTTGTAATCGATATCGGGGGTATCACATTTCGCTTGAATGGCGTGTGCAGGACTGGAGAAGAGGAGATGACAGGTAACAAGAATGCTACTGAAGGCGAAGAGTTTGATAATACGGTAGTTTGGCATAACCGATTTATTGGGTGATGATGTTAAATTTTGTGACGTCGACACCAGTAAACCCTTTGATGGCAAGAAGAATAAACCAAGCCATGATGGCGAGAACAAGGCCAATAATGGCGTTGGTGATGGTACCTTGGGCGGCTTCGGTGGCTTTGGAATCACCCCCTGCAGTGAGGTATTTGAACCCTCCGACCACAATCATAATAAACATGCTAATGCCAACCAGACGCAAGGTAATACTTAAGATATTAGTGAATAGGCTACTCAAGCTGCCAAAAGTAGCGACGTCGCCATCTTGAACTTTTTCCCAAGCGGCGCGAACGGGAGAGGTGACGAGCAGAAAGTAGAACGTAGAAAGTAGAAAGAAAGATATTTTTAACCTTGTTTTCATGGGACTATTTTACTATAAAAAACCCCCCTACGCATGAAGCTTCGGAGGGTTGTTTTTTAACAGAATTGTAGAAAGCCTAGTAGGCCTTCATGTTTTTGGCGCCGTTGACAATGTCGATGCCAAAGAAACTGGAGATGAGTTGGATGAGGGCCCAAGCACACGCAACAATGGCTAAACCAACCAACGCGGCGGTAATACGGTTACGAGCTTCTTCAGTTTTACCCTTGTCACCACCAGAGGTGATCCATTGTAAGCCACCCCAGACGAGGTAGACGAATACAAGGATGGCGGCAATAACTAAAGCGACACTGATAGCCTTACTGATAAATAAGCCAAGATCAGTGATTTGAAATCCTGAGGGAGCGGGAACACTGACACCATCGACCGCAAAAGCGGGGGTGACGGCAGCAACGAGTCCAGCCAAAGAGGCGAGGGGGGCAAATTTCTTCATGATTACTATCTCCTTATAATTAGATACAAGTAACAAGTAACAAGAAACAAGTACGAGTTACATGCAATATTGTTAATTGATATTTTACTAATCTGGTGCCAGAGATGTCAAATTATCTCACCACTCCTAAACCAAAGAAGTTGTTGGCAACGAGAAAGATGGCCCAAGAGAGAGCACAAATGGCAAGACCGAGGAGTGCATTACTGATTCTATGTTGAGCCTGTTCAACTTTTTTTGAATCTCCTGAAGCGGTCATAAAATTGAAGCCGCCCCAGACGAGATAGCCAAAAGTGGCGATGGCGGCAATAATGAGCATGAAATTGACGATGTTGGAGATATATGCGCCGGCGTCCATGGGGACGTCTTTGCCAATGTTGGCTTCGATGGGGATTTTGATTGTACTAGCCATATGCTTAATAACTCCAAGTTAGAATGATGGATTGAGTAAATCCATACCAAATAATTTGCCAGCAAGATTGGCGATGGCGGCGGTGCCAACAAGCACAGCCATACCAATAAAGGCGTGGGTAATTCGATCTTTGGCAACTTCGACTTTTTTCTCGTCCCCGGCGGCAGTAATCCAATTAAGGCCGCCCCAGGCAAGATAGAGGAGAAGGGCAATGCCGCCAAGCATGACGCAAGCACGATATAGGTCACCAATGAACTGACCTAGGTTTTGGCCACCGTCACCAACACCATACTTCGTAATAGCTCGATTTTGAATTGAACTGTATGAGGTTCCACCGCCCGCAAGTAACATATCCGCCTTAAATTACTGACTTGTAAAATAATTGATCGAGTAAATGCCCGGGATTCATGATTTCGATGCCGAGAATGGTTCCGACAATCGATATGATAGCGTATGAACCAATGATAATAATCAAACCAATAGCTCCATTGGTCATATAACTTTTGGCAACTTCAACTTTTTTCTCATCACCACCGGCCAATATCCAATTAAGTCCCCCTAAAAGGAAGTAGATGAGAAAAGATAAACCTCCAACAATGGTAAGAAAACTGATAACAACGCTGAAAAGTTCATTAACCGTACCTGATGAAGTAAAACCTGTTCCCTTTGCTTCAACTGGGACAAAGGCACCAATTCCGGTGACGGTACCGATACCTTTTCCATCAGCTTGGGCGAGTAAGAATGAAGAAATCATGGGTTAATTTCCTCCTGGTCCATAGATTTTTGGGGAAAGAATGGCAGTGGGGTCTTTGAAAACAACCATACCAATGATTCCGGCTAGTGCATACGAAGAGACGATGACAACGAGACCGATCAAGCTCATGTAGATTTTTGACCATGCTTCAGTAGTTTTTTTAGCATCTGATCCTGCGGAAATATATATAAATCCAGCGATGATGAGATTGATGAACGCAAAGAGGCCGGCACCGATTGTAACAAGCTTGACAATATTGGAGATAAAGTCAATAAGTCCTCCTCCTTGGAGATCTTTGTAACCTGTGATGGGAGTAGTGATGGAACCAAATGGTGATGCCATAGTTTTAGTTAACAATTCCTACACCAGACACTACTTCAATAATCTGAATAATCCAGTAACTGGCGAAGATAATAACAAAGCCAATTATAGCATTGGTCAAGGCTTGTTGGCCTTCAGCAGTTTTCTTCTCATCGCCTGATGCTGAAATCATCATAAAGCCGCCAAATACAAGGTAGATAAAAAGAATGAATCCAGCGACAATGAGGAACGTGGGGAGAATAGAAGAAATGAGGCCAGAGAAATTGTGAGTGTATCCACTCGACTGAATGGCGTTGTCACCAAAAAAAGTTGATCCAAGATCCATAGTTTTATCCTATATTTTGAATTTTACCAGGGAGCGACTTTCTGGATCAAGGGGGGAAAGGTTTTTGAATTGTTTTCCATATAGTTTTGCAGTGCTCACGCCTTCGTTTCACTCAGACCCGCCTTGCGCTCCTAAAATCACGTGTTTTAGGTCCGATTTGGTAAAAAACGAAAACGAAGATAAAGATAGCTAAGAAGGATTTGCCAAAGGAGTAAAAACCAAGAAAGCCAGCACCAGGCGAAGACGAGGCTTTTTCCGACCGGAATAGTCCAGGTTTGAAGATGGAGATTAAAAAACAAGCCAATTCTGCCGATTATCATGGCTGCTATCCAGGAGATAATCCAGATAACGGTGGGGATGAAGGTGAGGGGACGAAGAAAATGTTCGCGAACAATTTCGCGCATGGTGATGTAGGGATGAATAATTAATCCTTGGGTGCGGCTGCCAAACCAGTAGGACCAGGATAGTGTTAAGTGTTGAGTCATAAGTCTTGAGTCATGATTTGTATTTATCTCCATATCATGATCCTGATCGCTTGCATTAAGCCAGCATAGTGATTGGTATACACCCAGATTGTTAGGCACAACGAAAGTAGACTGCCAATAATCCAATAATGAAGGCCTACCCAAGCAAGAGAAGGGGCAAGTTTGGGAGAAAAACCACTTTGCATAATGGTTTTGTTTTCGTTGACACGTTGATCAACTTGTTGCCAAAAATTTGGGTGTGTCATGTATTGTGTTCCTGATAGACAAGCTGAAAGGCTTTGCGGGCACGGTACAACTGACATTCGACGGCTTTGGTTGACCAACCTAGTTTGGCGGCAATTTCTTTGACACTCAGGGCATCTTCATACTTCATGCGGAGAAGTGCAGATTGCTGAGGTTTTAACCGTTGGTAGGTGGTTTCTAATGCTTGATGAAATTTGAGAGCGGTTCGTTCGGAGGTTTGGATGGGAGCAATAATATTTTTAAGAATAGGAATGGTATGAATCAGCCGTTTGGCGTATTTTTTGCGCCAATAATCAGCGACTTCATGCTGGGCAATACTGGTAATAAAGGTCATGAGACTGGATTGATAGTGAAACAGGGGGAGGGCGTCGAGAAAGTGCAAGAAGGTGTCTTGGATAAGTTCGTCACAGTCCTGAGGATCTGCAGTGTGAAAAAGAAAATAGGTACGGAGTTTTTTGGAGGCTTGATGATAAAAATGATGGAGGACTTTTTTGTCGCCGGCCAAAAGGCTGGCAACTATTTCCTGATCATTTTTTTGGGAGTTCTCCATAGGGGTATTGTATCTCAATCTTTTTTTGCAGTTTGCACATACGTTTTTTTGCAGTGCTCACGCCCTTCAGCTTCGGCAGGCTCAGCTTCGGACCCGCCTTGCCGGCGAGGCAGGTGATTGCGCGCTGAAAAAACTTTATGAGCGATCTGCAAAACAATAAAGAGAATGATTTTGAAGAAATTTGCGACTAAATGGGCGTGAAAGAATCCACTCAATTTGATCATTATTCTCCGGAAGTTCGCGACGCCATTGTGAGTGATTTTTTAAGGCATGCGGGACAAATTGCGGCAGTTGCGATGGCTAACAATGTTGCAGAGGCGGGGGTTCATCGAGCTTTGAATCAAGCCGTTTTGGAAGGAAAATTACCAAGTGAATTACGAAAACCAGCCGAAATTAAGAGAAGAATAATTGCTCGTTGTTTTGAATCTCATCCAGAAGCGACAAATATACAAGTAGCGCGTTTGGCTGGGGTGTCGGAAGCGACTGTATATAGGGCGAAAAAACAAATTGATCAACTAGGAGATAAACCGATTGAGGTGTTTGATTGGCCAATTGCGGTTGGATTATTAGTAGATAAGGTTGAGTGATTTGGAATAATCTCGCGACTAGTAGAGTATGGAAGTAGCACGGTTAGCGCGAAATCAGAAAGCACAAACTCAATTTGTTGGCGAACACTGTTCTTGCGGAACGTTTATTTTCCCCCCTCGAGATGTTTGCCCTGAATGTCGTACGAATTTGGGTCCGTTTAATCCAAATAAAGGATTAGCGTTGGTGAGAGAGTTGGATGAAGAAGCAAAAAAAAGACCTCCGGTTGAGGGGGCAGAAAAGTATTGGTTAGCTATATTGAACACAATCATTGCTGGCCAACGTGAGTGATTTTGGTAGAATACACGACTAAGTGTTAGTTAGAGTTTTAGCGTTTATTTTTTTGGAGAAATATATGTCACAAAAACAGGAGTGCTTAGAAGGGCAAGTTGCGGAAAATGCAGTAAGTGATTTGACCACAGCCGCTGTCGCAGAGATTGGTTTGTGCGGTTTTACAATTGAGGAATTGCAGAGAATGTATGATGCTAACCCTGAGATATACGAAACGTATATACGTGGGCCGGAAGTTGAATGTTAGATCATGAAAAAAGCTACAGCCATTGCTCCAGCCAACATTGCCTTCATTAAATATTGGGGGCAGCAGGATCAACAACTAATCTTGCCCTTTAGCGATACGATTTCGATGAATTTGTCGGATTGTTTTACTACCACAACAGTAGCTTTTGATACGTCGTTTTTGGAAGACGAGGTAGAAATTCAGTATTATGGAGGCAAACGAGAACGGGTAAACGGGTCCCAGTATGACCGGGTAATCAATCAGGTGAACCGGTTTCGAGAATTGATGCATATAGATAGTACTGTCCGGGTGGTATCGCAAAACACATTTCCTCAGGGTGCCGGTATTGCTTCATCGGCGTCAGCTTTTGCAGCATTGACGATGGCCTTGGCTCAGGTAAGCGGTTGGAAGGGAACGGAGCAGGAATTATCGGTACTAACTCGATTGGCTGGTTCTGGATCAGCATGTCGCTCAATTGGTGATGGATTCACACTATGGCATAAGGGAACTAGTTCAGAGACATCATATTCGGAAAGCTTGTACCCTGCAGATTATTGGCCACTTGTAGATATTGTGGTGGTGGTGGATGCGCAAGAAAAACAAACAGGATCTGCAGACGGACATAAGATTGCTGCAACAAGCCCCTTATTTGCTTCGAGATTGAATGAATTACCAGAGAGAATACAACGGGTGAAGCAGGCTTTACAGACAAAAGATATGGCCTTGTTGGGAAATACCATTGAAGAAGAAGCGATTTCACTCCATGCCGTGTGTATGACAAGTACTCCAGGTATTTTCTATTGGAATGGCGCAACCTTGGATATTGTGAGATCACTCCAACAGTGGCGAAAAGAAGGGATTGAGGGATACTTTACGATGGACGCAGGACCAAATGTGCATGTGATTTGTGAGGAAGCACATTGTGATGCATTGAAAGAAAAACTATCCTTGTTGGAGGGAGTGAAGACATTATTTATTAACCGACCATGTCAGGGAGCTCACCTCACTGACAGTCATTTATTTTAGAAAACTCTTATGGATACAAAACCATTGGTATTTATCAAAATTGGTGGGTCGCTGATTACAGACAAGAATAAACCGTTTTCAGTTCGGGAGCGGGCACTGTCAATCATTTGTGATGAAGTGAAAAAAGCGCAAGCCAGTGGCAAGCAATTGGTGGTTGGTCATGGAGCGGGGAGTTTTGCCCATGTACCAGCAAAGAAATATCAAACCCATAAAGGAATTCTGAATGAGGAGAGTTATCGAGGGATTGCTGAGGTAGCGGATGTGGCAGCACAGTTGAATCGGATTGTGATTAAAGCGCTCCTTAATGCGGGAGTGAATGCAGTATCGATTTCACCCCTTTCAACGATGGTAGCGGAGAATCACAAGTTGCAGTCGATTTGTACCAGTAGTATTGAAGAGACGCTTCGCTTGGGATTGTTGCCAGTTTTATACGGAGATCAAATCCTTGATACCCAGGTGGGGTGTACGATTTTTTCAACTGAGATGGTGCTCGGGTATTTGGCACTCCATTTGAAGGAAAAGGGATATGTGATTGAGCGGATGATTCACTGCGGCCAAACCAATGGTGTTTATGACGAAAATGGGAAAACAATTGAGGTAATTACCCCAAATACGATTGATCAATACCAGACAGCTATTGGAGGTTCGGGGGGAACGGATGTGACGGGAGGGATGGAGCATAAGGTGAATGAAACACTGGAACTGGCAAAACAGGGGATTCCAGGCTTAATTATTGATGGAATTGAACATGGGACATTGTCGGAAGCGATTGAAGGAAAACCAGTATTAGGAACGCGAATCGAAAATGACTAGTTATTTTCCGTGGCGGCGTTGGCGGGTAGCGAATTCACTAAGGGCAGTATCAAAGGCATGCGTATCAAAATCTGGCATAAGAATGTCAGTGAAATAAAATTCACTATAAACAGATTGCCAGGGGAGAAACCCAGATAAACGTTGTTCACCGCTCGTTCGAATTATTAAGTCAGGATCCGGCATTCCTGCAGTGTCTAGCTGTTTTTCAAATTCTTCTTGGGTGACTGGTTGATCTTTGGGGAGTGTGTTGATTGCACGAATAATTTCGTCACGACCACCATAATTTAGAGCAAAGGTGACGGTGATAGCGGTGTTTTTTTTTGATTTTTCCATCCAGGTTTCAATTCCTTGCCGTATATCTGGATCAAATCGAGACATGTCACCAATTACACGTAGCCTAGCCCCTTTTTCAACAAGCGATTTGGCTTTGTGAGTAAATGCCCAACGGAATAAATTCATAATTCCCAAGACCTCATCTTCAGCACGATCCCAATTCTCGGTACTAAAGGCCCAGAAAGTAATATACGGAATATGGAGTTTACCCGCATGTTCTATTAGTTCTTCAACTCGTTCCTCCACCACTTTTTTGTGGCCCATGACAGCAGGTAATCCATGAGCTTTGGCCCAGCGACGATTGCCATCCATAATAATGGCAATATGTTGAAGTGGAGGAGTAATCATAGGATTATTTCAGGATGGAGACACCGGTCATGATTTCAAGGATTTGAGTAATCCAATAGGCGGCAAAAATGATCACAAAACCAATAACAGCGGTGGTGATGCGGGCTTTGCCCGCGTCAGCTTTTTTAGCATCAGTGGCGGCAGTCATAATTTCAAAACCACCCATGATGAGCATGCCAAAGAGGATAAGACCAGCGAGGGTCAATACGTAGGGAAGCAGTTCGCTGATGACATTCGTTGGACTGTTGAGAATTGGTTTGAATCCCGGAACTGAAGAAACCATTCCGGTAATATCGGTGTCTTCGGCATGAACAGGATGAGAAAAAAAAGGGAATAAAGAAAAAGTAAAAAGAATTTTTGCGATTTTCTTCATAGGATTATTTCAACCCCGGAATTTGAAGGATATCAACGCCGATAAGCTTTAAGAGAACGACAGAAAAGATTATAAATAAAAGTCCGGCAATGGTACCCGTAATAATCTCTTTACCTTCATCAGCTTTTTTGGGGTCACCCGCAGAAACCGAAACAAGAAAAGCTCCATAAACCATGAGAAGAAGAGCGATTCCTCCAGCTACACCAATAGAGATTCTTAAAAATGCGGTCGTAAATTCTTTAGGATCAGTGGGAATGCAACCAAGAGCGGTCCACATGTGTTTGTAGTCCTCCCCTACACAATCGCGACATCCAGCATCAGAGACCCCTTTACACATGTCAAAATCAGCAGTATGAGACCAACTTGAGGAACCTCCAACTCCACTTGTACTTGCTTCGGAAGTACTCTCACTGAGGGCAATAACAGGAGTTGTGATACTTGATAGTGATCCAACAACAACAATTCCGATAATGAGTAAACGAAAGAATTGTATTTTTTTGCGTAACATGCTTGACGTATTATACCTTGACTCTTGGGAAGAGGAAAAGATGCGGTTCAATGGTATTATGGGGAAGTCCCACTTCACCCGCCTATGGCGGGTTACGAGGGACGCGGTGCAACTGCCTATGAAGATACAAGACACAAGAAATATGAAAAAAGTTTGGGTGTTGGGACTTGTCATAGTGCTGAGCGTGTTTTGGTTTCCTCGGTTAGCTGTCTTTGCTGAGGATTCAATTGAATCGTTACAGAAACAAATTGATGACCTACAACGGTTAAAACAATTGTCTGAGGCAGCAACGACTCCACTGGAAAAAGAAGTTTCGTCGATTAATGCGAAGATTGCCAAGGTTAAAAGTGATTTGGCGCTGGCAGATGTGGAAACTCAGCATTTGGAGGGGGATATCGAAGCACGGGAATTGCAATTGGATGCACAGTACCGCTATTTAGCCGCTCGAGTGCGAAGTTATTACAAACTATCGCGCCAATTTTCCCCCTTGGTAACCTTTTTGTCCTCGGGCACAGCGGCGGGATTAACCCGGTCACTGACCTATCGAACTTCTGCGGTTGATCAAGATAAATCGATTATTATGAAATCGACCGAAGCGCTGCTGAAACTGCAAAATGATAAGAAAGCATTGGAGAAACGGAAAGCTCAGTTGGCATCGATGCGGGCGCAATTTGAAGGAACGGTAACTTTTTTTGCGGGAGAGATTAAAAAAGCGAAAGATTATCAGGCACAATTGTCGGGGAAAATTTCGGAGTTGTCGAAGCGACAACAAGAAATTTTATCCGCTAAGACAGGTACATTTCAAACGACAGTTGGTGATGTGCCACTCGCGGATGATAAGGCGTCGCGACCAGATTATAATCCGGGATTTTCCCCGGCATTTGCAGCCTTCTCGTTTGGGGCACCTCACTATAAGGGGATGAGTCAGTACGGGGCATATGGGCGAGCGAAAGCAGGTCAGAGTGCAGAAGAAATTCTGCGCGCTTATTATGGCGATATCGAAATTAAAAAAGATTATGACACCAATATTCAGATTAAAGTTGATGGACAAGGGAGCTATTCGTTGGAAGAGTATGCCAAGCGGATTTATGAAGTACCAAACTCGTGGGGAGATGATGGGGGTATGGCGGCACTTAGAGCACAGGCCGTGGCAGCTCGGAGTTATGCGTTAGCGAGAACTAATAATGGGTCTAGTTCGATTTGTGCAACGGAAAGTTGTCAGGTGTTTAAATCGAGTCCAAAAGGGGGGAATTGGGAAAAAGCAGTTAATGATACAAAGGGTTGGGTATTGGTGAAAAATGGTCAACCCTTTTCTGCTTGGTACGCGTCAACTTCAGGAGGATATCAGATGTCTTATTCTTCCCAAGGCCATACAACGCCGGGATTTTGGGATACTCCATCGGGACGTAGTGGTTGGACAGCCCAGGCATGGGAAAAACAAGCAGGCAGCCCGTGGTTTTATAAGGGATGGTACAAGGATCGTGGCGGAGATAGTTGCGGAAAGTCTCATCCGTGGCTTTCTGCGGAAGAAATGGCAGATATTTTGAATGCGTGGGTGGTACTCATTAAAGCTGGACAAAGTGATGATCGGGTGACTCCGACAGGGAGTTGTTGGGGTGGAAATCCCTATTCAATTGGGGAATTGCGAGATAAGGCGAATGCCAATGGAGGAGGGTATGGTCGAGTGACAGGGGTGTCGGTGACGTATGCAGATAATGGAGTGACTGCAAATGTATTGTTTGATACCGATAAGGGGAAGGTGACTATTGATGGAGCTGATTTGAAGAAAGCGTTTAATTTACGGGCACCGGGTAAGATATCTATCAAATCAGGGTTGTATAATATCGAGAAGAAGTGAGAGGAATTTCCCTCGATTCGCAAATTGCAGTGCTCACGCCCTTCAGCTTCGGCAAGCTCAGCTTTGGATGATTGCGCGCTGAATTTGCTAGAATCTGAGGGAAATCAAAAAAAAGGAATAAATAAGATGGATTGCATTACGTATGATGATTTTTCGAAAGTGGATATTCGGGTGGGGACGATTGCGAAGGCAGAAGTTCCTGAAGGGTCGAAGAAATTAATCAAGTTGACGATAGATTTTGGAAGCGAATTGGGAGAGCGGGTGATTTTTTCTGGCATTTTGCAGTGGTTTACACCAGAAGATTTGGTTGGCGTACAGACAACTTTTGTGGTAAATTTAGCTCCTCGCAAGATGGGAGATTTTGGCGAGAGTCAAGGTATGTTGTTTGCCGCTGATGCGATGGTGGATGAAGAACAACGACCTGAATTGGTGCGTTTTGATCACAAATTACAGAACGGAGATCGATTAATCTAAGGAATCATCATGGCAAAGAAAGACATAAAGAACCAAGAGCTACCTAATCAAGCAAAGAAGACACCCTCACCTCAATCAATGAAACGGATGGAGTTTAAGTTGGAATTTAATAGCAAAAACTTGTTGGTGTGGTTTTTGGTGGCTTTACTCTTTTTGCCGTTTTTGATGAATTTGTTTTCAGGTGGTAGAGCAGAGAAGATTAGTGTATCTCAGATGGTAGAAGATGTTAAAGCCGGTAAGGTGGAAAAGATTAAAGTGTCTGGATCGCAGATTAAAATTAATTACAAGGATGGTACTCCCGCCAAACAGGCTGTAAAGGAAGAATCGATTAGTTTGGCACAACTGTTGTACAACTCTGGAGTGGATTTGGCGACAGCGAAGGTGGATGTGGAAGATTTGTCGGCAGGAAGAGCATGGACAGATTTATTGGTAAATGGATTGCCCATTTTACTGATGGTGATTTTCTTGTTTGTCATATTCCGGCAAGCTCGGGGATCTCAAGATGGAATCATGGGATTTGGTCGGAGTAAAGCAAAGCTATTTTCTAAAGGTAAACAGAGTATTACGTTTAAAGATGTGGGTGGTGTGCCTGAGGCTAAGAAAGAATTGGAAGAAGTCGTCGACTTTTTGAAACATCCTCAAAAATATCGTAAATTGGGTGCTCGTACGCCCAAGGGCGTATTGTTGGTCGGCCCTTCGGGAACGGGTAAAACGCTGTTGGCTCGAGCAGTCGCTGGAGAAGCAGGCGTAGCTTTCTTTTCTATGGCAGGAAGTGAATTTATGGAAATGTTGGTGGGAGTAGGAGCGTCCCGGGTACGAGATTTATTCCAAACTGCCAAGAAGAGTGCTCCAGCCATCATTTTTATCGATGAAATTGATGCGATTGGACGGATGCGGGGAATGGGATCAGCTGGGGGACACGATGAACGGGAACAGACGTTGAATCAAATTTTGGTGGAAATGGATGGATTTACTCCCAATGATACCGTGATTGTGCTCGCGGCAACTAACCGAGGTGACATGTTGGATCCGGCATTAACCCGACCGGGTCGATTTGACCGCCGTGTTACGCTCACATTACCTGACTTGGAAGAGAGGAAGCGAATTTTATCGATTCATGCGGCGAACAAGCCGTTTGTGGAAGGTGTGTCATGGGAAGCGATGGCAAAACGCACTGTGGGATTTTCGGGAGCTGATTTGGAAAACATGTTGAATGAGGCGGCGATTATGACAGCTCGGGATAACCGGGTAGAAATTGGTCCGGCAGATTTAGAAGAAGCGGCGATGAAGGTGAAATTAGGGCCAGAAAAGAAACGGCTCCAGAATGAGCGAGAACGGAAAATGACCGCGTATCACGAAGCAGGGCATGCGTTGGTGACTCATTTGTTACCACATACGGATCCAGTTCACCGAGTGAGTATTGTGTCACGCGGTATGGCGCTGGGGTATACCTTGACTCCGCCGGAACAGGATAAATATCAGCAAACGAAATCAGAATTGGAAGAAGAGATTGCGGTATTGTTGGCTGGCCGGGTGACTGAACAGTTGATTTTTAGTGAATTAACAGGTGGGGCATCAAATGATATTGAAAAAGCCACGAGAATCGCCCGATCGATGGTGGTGGATTATGGCATGAGCGATTTGGGACCAATTGCCCTGGGACCACAGTACGACTTGAGTGATTGGGGGAGAGCAGCCATGGAGCCAGCTCAATTATCTCAAGATAAACAGGCAAAAGTTGATGAACGAATTGCTCAGATTGTGATGACAGGAAACACGTTGGCTGAATCAGTTGTTACAAAACACCGTAAACAACTGGATGCAATTGCTGATGCATTACTCAAAGATGAGTCATTGGACGCTGATGAATTTGAAAATATCGTAGGACTCCCTAAAGCTAAACCTGTAGTAGCTTAAGGGGATATGGTATCGTAAAACAGTATGAATGTGAGTGTGAATGCGTTTGCTCGGCCAGTATTACAACAACGACGATTTCGGTATTTGTTGGCAGGATTGGTGGCACTATCTCTAGGTTTAGGTTTAGTAATTGTTCCCATTGAACGAGGAGAACCTTTATCATCTTTTCGAACATGGTTTGATGGGCTGTATTGGTCAGTTTTAACTGTAACGGGAGTAGGTTGCGCTGATAAGGCGCCAGTCACCTTTTGGGGAAGGATAATTGCCATGATGTTGGCGGTGGTAGGAGTGCTTTCATTTAGTTTGATCATTTCAATGTTTTCTTTAGCTTTAGAAAATACAAAAGAAAAGTATTTTCATCGAAAATTGTTTGAGCGGTTGGATGAAATGGAAAAGAAGATAGATCGCATTGAGAAACAAGAACGGTTTATTTTTAAGAATGATGTACAGCGAGAGTAGAATACTCTCATGACGACGGACCTCAAACGGTTAGTGCTTATTGATGGACATGCACTCCTTTATCGAGCGTTTTTTGCGTTTCCTCAAAGTTTGGCGATGGCAGATGGCCAATTGGTGAATGCGGCGTATGGATTTACCCGGATTCTTTTATCCACCATGACGGAATTAAAACCAACACATTTAGCGGTGTCATTTGATGTGGGAAAAACATTTCGGCACGAAGCGTTTGAGTCATACAAGGCACATCGGGAAAAAATGCCCGATGAATTAAAATCTCAAGAACCGATTGTGCAGGAAATTTTAGGAGATTTAAATATTCCGACGTATTCAGTGTTGGGATTTGAAGCAGATGATGTGATTGGGACGTTGGCCAAACAGGCTGCGGCACAGGGTACAGGGGACAGGGGACAGGGTTTAGGCGAAGGTGGTGTGCAGGTGATGATTGTGACGGGGGATCGGGATATGTGGCAGTTGGTGGATGAGGTGATCAGTGTGTTTGTGCCGGGAACGGGTATGCGTCAATCAAGAATGGTAGACCGCACGAGTGTAAAGGAGTTATTAGGGGTATGGCCAGAACAAGTACCTGATTACAAGGGATTGGCGGGGGATAGTAGTGATAATATTCCGGGAGTGACCGGAATTGGACCGAAGACGGCAGCTGATTTAATTGGGGCGTATGGATCAGTTGAAGGGGTGTATGAGTATTTAGATACAAGTGACAAGAAACAAGAAACAAGACAATTATCAAAAAAAATTGCAGAGAAATTGATAAGAGATAGGAAGCAGGCATTTGATAGTAAACAACTGGCAACCATTGTGACGAATGTGCCAATTCAGTTGGATTGGGATCATTGCAAGTTGACCACGTATGATAAGAATAAGGCGATTGCAGTGCTGACAAAATATGATTTTAAAAGTCTGATTCCAAAATTGCCGAGGGATACGTTTGAAGAATCAGTACAGGAAGCATTATTTTAGGAATTAGGGGATAGGGTTTAGAGGATAGCTATGAGAATTGCATTGGTTCATGACTATTTGAATGACTATGGTGGGGCAGAACGGGTGCTGGAAGTGTTGGCGGAGATGTATCCAGAGGCTCCCATTTACACTGCTTTTTTTCGGTGTGGGTCATCGGCGTATGAGCGATTGAAGCACCGAGATATCCGGGGGTCATGGGCTCACCACGTGCCATTTTTTGCTCGAAAACTCCATAGCCCATTGCGGTTTTTGGCTCCCCAAATATGGAGGTCGTTTGATTTTTCTGACTATGACGTGGTGATTTCTTCAAGTTCTTGGTATATGACAAAAGGAATACGGGTACCTAATACAACGCTGCATGTGTCATATATTCATACGCCACCTCGCTATCTGTATGGATATGACACGAGTATTAATTGGAGAAAATATTGGCCAGTGCGGGTGTATGCGGCAATTGTAAACAAAGAATTGCGGCAATTTGATTACATGACAGCTCAGACAGTGGATGTGTTAGTGGCAAATTCTAAGAATGTTCGAAAACGGATAGCAAAGTTCTGGCGACGAGAAAGTGAAGTTATTTATCCTCCAGTGGAAGTACGGGGTATAGATAATAGGTTACAGGGGATAGAAAAAGGGGATTATTTATTGGTGATATCGAGATTGGTTGGAGGGAAAGGATTAGGATTAGCGGTCGAGGCAGCGAATCAACTCCATATGCCCCTTAAGGTGGTGGGAACAGGAGCGGGATGGGGCCATGAAGAACGGGATTTACGGGCTTTGGCTGGCCCTACGGTGGAATTTTTAGGTCATGTGAGCGATGACAAATTGGGAGCATTGTATGCAGGGGCATTTGCATTTTTAGCTTTGGCAAAAGATGAGGATTTCGGGATTACACCTGTGGAAGCACAACTGGCGGGAACCCCTGTGATTGCCTATCGGGGAGGTGGATATTTGGAAACAATCATCGAGGGGGAAACAGGCATCTTTTTTGACGAATTGACGGCTCAGAGTCTGGTGAAAGGGATTGAGATGTGTAAGAGTATCTCGTTTGAGAGATCAAAAATCCGACTTCATGCACAAAAATTCTCGAAAGAACGATTCGTAAAGGAGATGAAAGAGTTGGTAAATCGGGAGTGGGAGAAGAAGCGTGCCAGAATTGCCTGAGGTAGACCCTCCTACGCTAAAGCTACGGAAGGGCAAGAACAGTAGAGGTGAAAATGCCTGAACTTCCCGAGGTTGAAACAATAGTACAGCAATTACAAACGGTTTTGCCGGGGAAAGTGATTGATTCGATTGAGGTGTTGAAAAATAAGTCCTTCGACTACGCTCAGGATAAATCTTTCTTGGTGGGGAAGAAGATTGTTTCGGTAACGCGAAAGCAGAAGATAATTGTGGTGGAACTGACGGACGATTTGGTAGTGTTGGTACATTTGAAAATGACGGGACAATTAATATATGAAAATGACCCCACTTCGTCCCGCCGTGGCGGGACTTCGTGGGGCGCAGCAGGACAACTTATTTACGAGGCGGTAGGGTCTAGGGGACAGGGTTCAGAAAAAAAAGAAAAAAGAATTGTAGGGGGGCATCCCCTTCGACTTCGCTCAGGGCAAGCTGTTACTGACCGTATAGTTGGTGGACATCCTACCCGTGATTGGATACATGAATTGCCGAGCAAGCATACGCGAGTAATCTTTCACTTTAGTGATGGTAGTATCCTTTACTTTAATGATCAGCGGTTGTTTGGGTGGGTCAGAATAGTGAATAGGCAGGAGTGGGTAGGGTATAGGGATGGAATGGCTCCAGATGTGGTTGATGACGCTTTTACCGTGGATTATTTGAGTCAGGTATTGCGGACATCAGGTCGAGCTGTCAAGTTGGTGATTTTGGACCAAGACAAAATTGGTGGGATGGGGAATATTTACGCAAATGATGCGTTATATCTTGCTGGTATTCATCCAAAAATGCCTGCAAATCAATTAAAAATGCATGCGGTAATAAAGTTGCATGAGGCGATGAAACAGGTGATTGAGGCGGGAATTACTGCGGGTGGAGCCAGCTATAGCCATTTTGTGGACACCAAGGGTTTGGGAGGACATTATCAAGACCAATTCTTGGTTTATGATCGAGAAGGTCAGCCGTGTCGTGCCTGTCATACGAACATACAGAAAATTTCTCTCGGGGGACGGGGAACATATTTTTGTCCGCAGTGCCAGAGGTGAGTGAGTGATACAATTCGTAGTATGCGAGGGACTGGACTTTTTACTGTTTTGGTAGTGTTTGTATTTGTGGTGGCCTCAATATACCGAATTCAATCATTGCATCGAAAGAAAATTTGGCACCTATCCATTCAACAAATGATACATCTCGTGTTGATTCCAGGGGTTTTATTTCCTATGGTTTTTTCTTACCTTCAGGTTATAACTCGTCAACCTCGTAATGAAACAGTTTTTTTATCGGATATTTTTTTGGTAGACACAGTTTTACTTTCAATGATGTTTGCCTATGGGGGAGTAGCAATCCATGCGGTAACAAAAATGATGCAGGAGTATTTAATAAATGAAAAAGCAGAAGCGCGCCAAGTAAACTCATTTTTTCATATGACGTTTTCCCATAACTTAACGTATGCGGGAATGATATTGGCATCGCTTGGATTAACGATATTGGAATTAAATCATGCGCCTTTACAAAATCCTCAAAGTGTTTATTGGGGTCTAATTCGGGGAATATTATTGGGGGCAAGTTTCTTTTTGACGGTGTTTAACTATACGAGGTATTCGGGAGGTGACTTTGGAAGGTGGAATGACTTAAAGGTAACATTTGGAGCGGTATGGGTAGCATTTGCTGTGTTGTTGTACGTGATTCAGAAGTTGGATCCGCGGTTTTCTGAGTATCAACTTCTATTACCAATGTTTCTGTCGTTTTCAGTCATGGCGGGATTAAGTTTAGTTTTGGTTTTTCGACGACTGAAGAAGGGTCGGTGGAGAGTGGATGTGGAGAAAAAGAAACTAGAACAGTATTTGTCATTGGAGAATCGTGCTTAGTACATTGTCGTTGGTCCAATTTCGTAATCATGCTCAACTTGCGTCGGAGTTTAATTCGGGAGTGACCGTGATTGTGGGAGACAATGCCCGGGGGAAAACCAATATTTTGGAGGCGGTGTTTTTGCTGGCTACGGGGGAAAGTTTTCGGGCTAGTCGGATTGAAGAAATGGTGGCGTGGAAGCATGAGGTGGGACATGTGACAGGAGAAGTAACTCTCTCGGCATCATCTGGAAATGAGCCGGTCTCCCTTAATAAGGGAGATGCTATGGAAAAAATTTCTTTGCAGGTAACCGTAACACGAGGGATGGTGCAGGGTAAACGGGTACAAAAACGGTTATTTAAGATTAATGGAGCGGGGAGAAGGAAACAAGATTTTGTGGGAGAGTTGCCAGCGGTGTTATTTCGACCAGAGGATATGGATTTGTTGGTAGGATCTGCTTCACTCAGGCGGCGGTTTTTGGATGATGTGTTGGTACAGGTAGACCGGGAATATGCGCGATGTCTGGCTAGCTATGAAAAAGCGCTCAAGCAACGGAATAAACTATTGGATTTAATACGGGAGGGGCAAGTACAGCGGACTGCTTTGGCTTTTTGGGATCAGGTCTTGGTACGTGATGGGGGGGTAATGAGTGCGAAGCGCGAAGAGCTGCTGCAACATATTAACCAATTACCCAGCATGTCAGGTAATCTTGGTGTCCATTATGAACGATCAACGATTTCGGTAGAACGACTGGCTCAGTATGAGCGTGAAGAATTGGCAGTTGGATACACTTTGGTGGGGCCGCATAAGGATGATATACGGATAGTTGATGGAGGACAGGGTATAGGGAACGGTGAAGAAAGGGACCTTTCAGTTTATGGGTCGAGAGGAGAACAGCGGATGGCGGTGTTGTGGTTAAAAGAAGCTCAACTCAGGTTTATGGCTGAACGATTACGGGAGCGCCCGTTGTTGTTGCTAGATGATATTTTGAGTGAGTTGGATGAAGTTCACGAAGAGCAGGTGCTGAGAATGATTGAGGGACAGCAAACTATATTGACTACTACGGATGAACGGGTGGTGCAAAAATTAACCGGAAAATCGTCGATATTGCGGCTAGGTAAATGAAAGATATGATAAGAAGATGAAAAAGCAACAAGTTACAAGCAACAAGTTACAAGAATATTGGTTCAATCTTGTTCAACCACAAGGCGATTCGCATAAGGGACAAAATGGGAAATTGTTGGTAATTGGAGGATCGGAGCTGTTTCATGCGAGCTTGATTTGGTCGGCGGAGGTGGCAAGCAGGGTCGTGGATATGGTACATGTGACAAGTCCGGCTGAAGTAAATAATCACCTGATGCGGACGCGGCTTAAGGAGCATTTTTGGAATGGGATAGTGGTGCCATGGGAACGGGTTGAAGAATATATTGCAGAAGATGATTGTATTTTAATTGGACCGGGGATGACACGGCAGGAGGGATTGGAACAAGGTGAAGCAGCTACCCATGAGGTGGTTAATCATTTATTGCGGCGGTTTCCGGATAAACGATGGGTGATTGATGGAGGAGCGTTACAGGAAGTTGATTCGGAATTGTTGACGGGCAATATGTTGATTACCCCGCATCATAAGGAGTGGGAGAGGATCAGTGGACAGGAGACAGGGGGCAGGACACAGGAAGAAAAAAAACTAAAAGCATTTTCTCAGGAACATGATGGATTGACGATTATATTGAAAGGGAAGACGGATATGATCGTGCAAGGAGATGAGGTGGTAAAGGTGGAGGGGGGCAATGTGGGGATGACAAAAGGGGGAACTGGAGATGTGTTGGCAGGATTGGCAGCGGCATTGTGTACCACAAATGAGATTTTGCCAGCGGCAGTGGCTGCGAGCCGAGTGAATAAACGGGCGGGGGAATTGTGCGCGGATCAAGTAGGGCGGTTTTATAACGCGTCGGATTTATTGCAGGCTATTCCGCGCGCGATGCACGAATTATTCAATTGCTGATTCCGGCAGGATATGCAAGAATAGGGTTGTATGTACGAGCCAACCTATACCATTACGAATACCATTTTGCGGAATATCGGGTCG
>CAZKMY010000001.1:0-4848 GCA_964554085.1 uncultured Pseudomonadales bacterium | reverse complement strand
TATGTACGAGCCAACCTATACCATTACGAATACCATTTTGCGGAATATCGGGTCGATAGAGGGTGCTCGGGAAGTAATCGAACATGCGGCATTGGTGCCGGCGTGGGAAGCACAGTTTCGGAAAGATGCTTTGGAGCGGACAGTTCATCATGGAACTCATCTAGAAGGAAACGAATTATCGAAAGAGCAGGCAGATAAGCTGGTGGCGGTGGAAGCAACGCATCCGGAAATGGCAGCTGAACAGGCAGGGGTAGTGGCGCGAGACCGTGATATTCAAGAAGTGATTAACTACCGTAAGGTAATGGAGTGGATTGACCAGGTTGGTGCGTCTGGGAGTCAGAAAATATCATTCGATGCAACATTAATGCGGCAATTACATGCATTAACAACCGAGCGGATTTTACCTGAGGCTGAACAGGGGCAATACCGCAAAGTCCAGGTGGTAATAAAAAATTCCCGCACGGGGGAAATTACCTACCGCCCCCCCGCATCGGTGGAAATTCCGTATCAGGTGGATGATTTTTTTGAATGGATCGTATCTCCACAAGCAAAAGAACATCACCCGATTATTTTGGCCGGGATCACCCATTATGAATTGGTACGTATTCATCCCTTTACTGATGGCAATGGGCGAACAGCACGGGCAGTGGCACTGCTGCAGCTGTATTTGGCTGGTTATGACGTAAAGCGATTCTTTTCGCTTGAAGAATACTATGATGCAAATCCGGTGGAGTATTACACCTCACTGCAGTCGGTTTCAAATAATGAAGCCTATGATTTAACTTGTTGGTTGGAGTACTTTACGAAAGGGCTGGCAATCGAACTGGACAAAATTAAGCAGCAGGTGCTGAAGTTGTCAAAAGACGTTCATTTGAAGGAGCGGGTAGGTCATCAAGTTGCCTTATCTGAGCGACAAATTGCCATTTTAGAGGCAATTCAAAAACAAGATGGTCGAATTGTGAGTTCGGATTTGGAACATATTCTCCCAGAAGTATCGGTAGATACCATTTTGCGTGACTTGAAAGATTTGACGAATAAAGGCTTAATTAAGAAGAAAGGACACACTAAAGGGGCCTACTATATGTTGACCGAATAGGTGCTTCCTGCTATGAAGGCAAATGACCCACAACTTATCTACATGGTTTTGGTTTTGCCCTGTCTGTTTGGATTAACCTTGGTGGGTGAGGGGGTATACAAGTTGACGCAAGAGCGGGCAGTGGGATGGTTTAACATTGCGATGGGAGTGGTGTTTATTTTGGTGGTAGTAGTGGCTTTTTTCATGTTGTCGGGAAGTTTGTAGTAAAAACTTTCAGACGTCATCCTGAACTTGATTCAGGATTCAGTTTTTTGCATAGGTTTCGGGTCAAGCCCGGAATGACGAAAAAAGGATGTAAGATAGGATTATGCAATTTAGTGCGGTGGTGGAGCTATTACATGAATTGGAAGGCACACGTTCTCGAAATGTGATGACGGAGGCGTTGGCTGCATTTTTAGCTACTGTGGATGATCGAAAGATTCGTGAAGTAAGTTATCTCATTTTGGGCCAGCTGGGCCCGTTGTTTGCGAGGGTTGATTTTGGAATGGCGGAAAAGATGGTGATTCGTGCAATCGCTCGGACGGTAGGATCGCCCCCAGAAGAGGTTATGAAATTGAATAAACAAATAGGAGATTTGGGAGAAACAGCCGAGCAGTTATTTAGGCAACAGCCTGCCCGCAACGCGTCGCGTAGCGAGGCGGGCGGGGGTTTAGGGGATAGGGTTCAGGGATTGAGTGTTGCAGAGGTGTATGAGCAACTGTTGGGAGTAGCCAAGGCAAGTGGGGAGGGTAGCCAGGAACAAAAAGTGGATTTGCTGACTCAACTGTTTGGTTGTTTAGCTCCACAAGAAGCCCGTTATGTGGTGCGGATTGTGCTGGGGAAGATGCGGTTGGGTTTTTCAGATAAAACAATTTTAGATGCGTTGGCGGTGATGGATAATGGGTCGAAAGCGGGCAGAGATCGTTTGGAGATTGCATACCAGTCAGCGCCGGACATTGGAGAAATTGCGGTTTTGGTGAAGCAGTGGGGAGTGTTGAAAGCAGCGGAACAAGTGAAAGCAACGTTGGGTGTACCGGTGATGCCGGCGTTGGCACAGCGACTAAAAACTCCGGGTGAAATGATAAAGAAAATGGGTAAGGTGATGGTTGATCCAAAATACGATGGGACACGAACACAGATACATTTTTCACAGGCATTAGGGGATAGGGGTCAGGGTTTAGTTAAGACGTTTGCGCGGAGCCTGGAAGATACGAGTGCAATGTTTCCGGAACTGATGGATATTCAAAAACAAATAACCGCAGAAAGCGTAGTGATTGATTGTGAGGCGGTAGGTTATGATCCAAAGACGAGGAAACTCCTTCCATTTCAAGATACGATAACCCGAAAACGAAAACATGGGGTGGAAGCATTGAGTAAAACCTTACCGATTAAATTTTTCTGTTTTGATTTATTGTTCTTAAATGGTGAAAGTTTATTGGATAAACCGCTGTATGAGCGGCGTCGCTTGCTTCAACAGGTTATTGTTGAGGGAGAGGTGTTGGAAGTAGCTCCGATGATGGTTACGGATTCTGTGGAGGAGTTGCGCGCGTATCACAAACAACAACTTGGGTCGGGTTTGGAGGGGGCAATGGTAAAGAAATATGATGGGGAATACCAACCGGGGCGGACAGGTTGGAATTGGGTGAAGTTTAAAGCAGTTGAAGAGTCGGAAGGGAAATTGGCAGATACGGTTGATGGAGTGGTGATGGGCTATTACCGAGGTAAAGGTAAGCGGTCAGCATTTGGGATAGGAGCATTTTTGTTGGGAATATTGGATGAGAAATTGGGAAAATTTGTGACAGTAGCCAAAATTGGAACGGGATTGACGGATGAGCAGTGGCGGGAAATGAAACGGCAAGTGGATACTGTGTTTAATCTTGAACAACCGGCAGGATATGTCGTGCCGGAAGGGTTACGGCCGGACGTTTGGGCAGACCCCCAAGTGGTGGTGGAAGTGGCTGCAGATGAAATTACGAAATCTCCACTGCATTCGTCGGGATGGGGATTACGGTTTCCCCGGTTGGTTCGATTTCGTGACGATAAAACGGTCGTTCAGGTGACAAACTTATCTGAGTTAGTGGAAATTCGAGGTTAAGGTTCGGGGAACAATTGATTGAAAAACTCTTTAACTGAAGAGACTTGTTCCTTGGATGCTTGTTGCATTTTTGTGAAGAGCTGATCAAATCGACGTATAAAAATTTGATGCGTTTGTTTTTGATATGTTTTCCCCCCCATATCATACTTGGGATGTTCGCCGTGATACCCCTTAAGGGAAAGTGAGATGTTGAGACGAATGTATTGATAGATAGTTTCAAGCGTTCCTTCGGCTCGGTAGCGTCGAAGTGAAAGAATATATCTTGGATTTGGGAGAACGATGTATTTATAATTCCAATCGATGGCGGTTTGAAAAAGTTGAGAATCTTCACCAAAGGAAGTGATTTCATCGAAGCCGCCAATATCTTCAAAAACGGCTTTTTTTATAGCCATCATAGAGCCATAACAAAGTGGGGCTTTGAGAACGCGTCCCATTTCAAAACCAAAATTTGAAAATGCCGATACAAGCTGATCTGCTGGTTTGCGAGAATCCGCTTTTGAATATGTGGTGAGGAAATGAGGTCTTTTAACTTCAAAAGCCACCTGAACTTTTTCAAGATAATTTTTGGGGATTTGAGTGTCAGCATCAAAGAAAACTAAAATTTTACCGACTGATTTTCTCGCTCCAAAGTTTCGTTGATGAGAGACATTGCGTTTAGCTGTGGAGAGTAATGTAAGGGGATATCGGTTGGGGAAATTGGTAACGCAGGCAGGAGTATGATCGTCAGATTGACCGTCAACTACAAAGACTTCAAAATCGGTCATGGTTTGTTGGTTGAGATTTTTTAGTAGTCGAGGAAGATATTGTTCTTCATTGAGCGTGGGAATAATGATAGAGAAGTAAGGCATAATAATCTTAGGTAGGAGAGGTATTAAGGTATGGGAGGTATGGAAGGTAGCTTTTGATACTTTCCATACTTTTATACTTCATGTACTTTATTCGTATAGTATATCAGGAGCTTTGGCCATGGATTGGATAATTACTGGATTGGGAAATCCCGGAAAACGGTACGATGGCACGCGGCACAATGCCGGATTTGCAGTGGTGGATCAGATGGCGATACAGATGTCGGCAGTGTGGCGGATGAACAATCGATTTCGAGCAGAACTAGCTGAGTTGGGAGGGTATTGTCTGTTAAAACCACAAACATTTATGAATTTGTCTGGTGACGCGGTAGCACAAGTGGCCCAGTTTTATAAAGTTCCCGCAGATCATATTGTGGTGGTTCATGATGATTTAGATATCGAGATGGGACAAATTAAGTATGGTTTGGGTAAGGGACCAAAAATGCATCGGGGATTACAGTCGGTGGAAACTCAATTGGGAACTCCCGACTTTTGGCGTATTCGCGTAGGGGTGGAAGACAGAACTTCGGAAGAGCACCAAGTGTTACCGGGAGAGAAATATGTGCTCATGCCATTATCAGACTCGGAAGAAGTGATATTTCAGCAGGGGGTAAGGCAAGCGCTGCTTAAGGTGGCAGAAATTGTGGGGGGCAATGGAGACAATCAATCTGCGTGAGCGGGTGTTTCGGTTGACTCAACAAGTTCCGATGGGAAAGGTGACAACATACGGAGAAATTGCTCGCGCGATCGGAACTCGAGACGCACGTTTGGTGGGATACATGTTGCATAGCAATACTCAGCCTGAGGTACCGTGTCATCGGGTGGTGGATCGA